>NZ_JBYSZY010000044.1:0-49620 GCF_058787635.1 Variovorax sp. FW305-3-2-15-B-LB1
CCCCCCTGCCCGGCCACGCCCACATCGCCCACCGCGACGGCGCCCTGCACGTCGAAGGCGTCGCGCTCGACGCGCTGGCACGCACGCACGGCACGCCGCTGTTCGTCTATTCGAAGCAGTGGATGCTCGATGCCCTGGCCGCCTACCAGCGCGGCTTCGAGGGCCGCGAGGCACTGATCTGCTACGCCATGAAGGCCAACTCCTCGCTCGGCGTACTGCGCGTGTTCGCCGAAGCCGGCTGCGGTTTCGACATCGTCTCGGGCGGCGAGCTGTCGCGCGTGCTGGCCGTGGGCGCCGACCCGAAGAAGATCATCTTCTCGGGCGTCGGCAAGACGCGCGCCGAGATGCGCCAGGCCCTGGCGGCCGGCATCGCCTGCTTCAACGTCGAGAGCGAAGCCGAGCTCGACGTGCTCAACGAGGTGGCGCTGGCCGAGAAGGTGCGCGCACCGATCAGCATCCGCATCAATCCGAACGTCGACCCGAAGACGCACCCGTACATTTCCACGGGCCTGAAGGGCAACAAGTTCGGCATCGCGCACGACCGCGCGGTGCAGGCCTACCAGCACGCCGCCCGGCTGCCGGGCCTCGAGGTGGTCGGCATCGACTGCCACATCGGCTCGCAGATCACCGAAGCCTCGCCCTACCTGGACGCCTGCGACCGCGTGCTCGACCTGGTGGAAGCCATCGAGGCCGCCGGCGTGCCGATCCATCACCTGGACTTCGGCGGCGGCCTGGGCATCGACTACAACGGCGAAGTGCCGCCCAAGGCCGATGCGCTGTGGCAGCAGCTGCTCGCCAAGCTCGACGCGCGCGGCTTCGGCCAGCGTAAGCTGGTGATCGAACCCGGCCGTTCGCTGGTCGGAAATGCCGGTGTCTGCGTGACCGAGGTGCTCTACACCAAGCCCGGCGAAGACAAGAACTTCTGCATCGTCGACGCGGCCATGAACGACCTGCCGCGCCCCGCGATGTACCAGGCCTTCCAGAAGATCGTGCCGCTGCGCGAGCGCGCCGGCGACGCACCGACCTACGACGTGGTGGGCCCGGTCTGCGAAAGCGGCGACTGGATCGGCCGCGACCGCGCACTCAACGTGGTGGCCGGCGACCTGCTGGCCGTGCTGTCGGCCGGCGCGTACTGCATGAGCATGGCGAGCAACTACAACACGCGCGGCCGTGCGGCCGAGGTGCTGGTGAGCGGCGCCACAACGAAGCTGATCCGTCGCCGTGAGACGATGGAAGACCAGCTGCGCGCCGAGATCGACGGCTGATCCGGTCTCAGCCGGTGCGCAGCGGCTTCTCGCTGCCGCGCACGGCCACTGCGGGCCTGGCCTGGCGCTTGCGCGCGAAATTCCAGACGCGCCACGCCAGCAGCACCCCGATGATCGCGGCATAGACGAACACTTCGGCGAAGTTGTTCTTGCCCGCGCGCATCCAGAAGAAGTGCAGCAGCCCGAGCCCCGCGATCACATAGACCAGCTTGTGCAGCAGCTGCCAGCGCTTGGCGCCCATCGCCTTGATCGCGCGGTTGAATGACGTGGCCGCCAGCGGCGTCAGCAGCACGAAGGCCGAGAAGCCCACCAGGATGAACGGCCGCTTGGCGATGTCCTTGGCGATCTCGCCCCACTCGAAGCCCATGTCGAACCAGCTGTAGCACAGCAGGTGCAGCACCACGTAGAAGTACGCGAACAGGCCCAGCATGCGACGCAGCCGCGCCAGCGCGTTGAGCTTGGCGATCACGCGCAGCGGCGTCACCGCCAGCACGATGCACAGGAAGCGCAGGGTCCAGTCGCCCGTCGCGCGGATCAGGAACTCGGCCGGGTTCGCGCCCAGCCCGTCGGTGAAGGCACCGAAGGCCAGCCGCGCGAACGGCAGCAGGCACAGCAGGAAGACGACCGGCTTGGTCGCCGGGTGCATGAGCAGCTTGTTCAGCATGGCGCAACGACCGGGCGGGCGCGCCCGCTCAGTAGTTCTTCTTCAGGTCCATGCCGGCGTAGAGCTGGCCGACCTGCGCCTCGTAGCCATTGAACATCTCGGTCTTGCGCCGCTTTGCGAACAGGCCGCCGCCGTCGCCGATGCGGCGCTCGGTCGCCTGGCTCCAGCGCGGGTGGTCGACGTTCGGGTTCACGTTCGAATAGAAGCCGTACTCCTGCGCCGCCGCCTTGTTCCAGGCCGTGCTCGGCTCCTTCTCGACGAAGCGGATCTTGACGATCGACTTGGCCGACTTGAAGCCGTACTTCCATGGCACCACGAGCCGCACCGGCGCGCCGTTCTGGTTGGGCAGCACCTCGCCGTACATGCCGAAAGCCAGCAGCGTGAGCGGGTGCATCGCCTCGTCCATGCGCAGGCCTTCGGTGTAGGGCCAGTCGAGCACGCGCGAGCCGACGAAGGGCATGGTCTTCGGGTCGGCCAGCGTCACGAACTCGACGAACTTGGCATTGCCCTGCGGCTCGACCTTCTTGATGAGCTCGGCCAGCGAATAGCCGACCCACGGAATCACCATCGACCAGCCCTCGACGCAGCGCAGGCGGTAGATGCGCTCTTCCTGCGCGCTGAGCTTGAGCAGGTCCTCGATGCCGTACTTGCCCGGCTTCTTGACCAGGCCTTCGACCTCCACGGTCCACGGCCGCGTCTTGAGCGTGCCGGCGTTCTTCACCGGATCGCCCTTGTCGACGCCGAACTCGTAGTAGTTGTTGTAGCTGCTCGCGTCCTTGTAGTCGGTGAGCTTTTCCATGGTCTGCGCGCCCGGCACGGCCGACTTGGCGCCCGGCAGCAGGGCCAGCTTGTGCGGGCCGGTCGCCTGGGCGAAGGCCTCGCGCCCGGCGAAGGTGGCGAGCGCCGCACCCGCGGCACCGCCGGCCATCAGCTTGAGCAGGTCGCGCCGGCCTTCGTAGGCGGCGCGCGGCGTGATCTCGCTCGACAGCGGATGGGTGAAACCCTGGGTGTCGCGACGGTGCGAACGGGAATGGAACGACATGGCAGGCCTTTCGCGTGAATCGTTGTGCTCAGGGTAGTTCGTGACATGCCCCGGTTTGGTTACGCGCCATGGCGGCGCGTGGTTTCAATTCTTCGCAAAAGGCGCCAGGCCTGCGCTTACAGCGTGCCGTAGCTGTGCAGCCCGCTCAGGAACATGTTCACGCCGAGGAAGGCGAAGGTGGTCACGGCCAGGCCGGCCAGCGCCCACCAGGCCGCCACGGTGCCGCGCAGGCCCTTCACGAGGCGCATGTGCAGCCAGGCCGCGTAGTTGAGCCAGACGATCAGCGCCCAGGTTTCCTTCGGGTCCCAGCTCCAGTAGCCGCCCCAGGCATCGGCCGCCCACAGGGCGCCGAGCACGGTCGCGATGGTGAAGAAGGCGAAGCCGACGGTGATCGACTTGTACATGACGTCGTCGAGCACCTCGTTGGCCGGCAGGCGCGCCGCGATGCGCTTGCGTCCCAGCAGGATGCCCGCGGCGATCAGCGCCGAGATGCCCGCGTAGATCACCCAATAGCTGCCGCCGGCTTCCTGCACGCGCTGGCGGAAGGCCACCGGCACGAAGCACAGCGCCACGCCCAAAAGCCAGATCGGCGTGAGCTTGTACCAGCGGGTCTCGCTCGCCTGCTCCTTGATGAGGTACGCAAACGCGACCATCGCCGCGAGCGCGAAGGTGCCGTAGCCGATGAAGTTGGCGGGCACGTGCAGTTTCATCCACCAACTCTGCAACGCGGGCACCAGCGGCTGGATTTCATGCGCTTCGCGCACGATCGTGTACCAGAGCAGGAAGCCCACCGCCGCGCTCACCACCAGCATCACGAAGGCGCCCAGCGCGCGCGTGTTGTAGCGCTCTTCGAAGTAGAGGTAGAACGCAGCCGTCAGCCAGCAGAACAGCACGAACACTTCGTACAGGTTGCTCACCGGGATGTGGCCGATGTCCGGGCCGAGCTGGTGGCTTTCGTACCAGCGCACCATGGTGCCGATCAGCGCCATCGTCACGGCCGCCCAGGCCAGGCGGGAGCCGATCAGGTCGAAGGTGTCGGCCTGCTGCTTGCCGGCGGCGAAGCCGATCCAGTAGAACAGCGTGCTCATGAAGAACAGCACGCTCATCCAGAGGATGGCCGACTGGCTCGACAGGAAGTACTTGAGCCAGAACACCGAGTCGGCGCGCGCCAAGTCGCCCTGGTAGGAGCTGATGGCCAGCAGCGAGGCCGCGGCCACCACCAGCGTCAGCACCCGCAGCGGGCGCCAGAACCAGCAGATGCCGATGACCGAAATCAGCGCGGCCACGAGGATCGGCTTTTCGTAGCTGTCCATCGAGCCGGCGTGGCGCATGAAGGCGAACGCGCCGCCGGCCAGCACCAGCGCCGCGAACACCCAGTCGAACAGGTTGCGGCGGGAGAGCCAGCTTTCGTGGAGCGTGAGGGTCGTGGTGTTCATGGTGACGCCGGTTCTTCTTTCTTCAGGGCGAGCAACCTGTGCTTCAGGTGCTCGAATTCGCGATCGCTGTCCAGGGTCTTGCGGTTGACCGAGAACGCCATCGTGGCGACCGTTTCGCGGCCGTCGTTGTCTCCAGAGGCGCCGCCGCCGGGTGTCAGCCACACCCACAAACGGCGCTCGCGCACGTACAGCATGGCAAAAATACCGACGATCAGCAACAGACACCCCAGATAGACGATGTTCTTGCCAGGGGCGCGTGCCACCTGGAAGACGCTGGCCTGCACCTGGGTGAAGTCGGTCATCATCATCGCGACCGGCGCCGGGTAGAAGTGCGCGTCGCTCAGGGCCAGCACGGCCTGCGTGAGGTAGCCCTGCGATTTCTCGTCGTTCGGCAGCGCGGCCAGGCCGGCGCCTTCGCGGCTCAGGTTGAGCACTTCGAACAGCACGTCGTTGAGGATGCGCACCAGCACCGTGCCGGCGCGCTCGCGCTCGGCCTCGGGCACGTTGGCCTCCATGAATTCGGCAATCGCCTGCCAACCGCCCTGCGACGCGGCGTCGGCCTTGGCGCGCTCGGCGCCCGAGAACAGCGCCAGCGCGCGGGCGGCCGACACGCGCAGCTGCTCGGCCATTTCGGGGCGCTTGGGGTCGGTCGCCTTGGCGATGTAGCGCTGGATGGCGCGCTCGCGCGTGGCAGGGTCGCCCAGCGCGGTGCGCATGCGCACGAAGCCGTCCATCGAGCCCTGCTCGTCGGCCGGCACGCGCAGGTAGCGGAACGGCTCCTCGGGCTTCTCGCGCATGCCCAGCAGGAACACCGGCTGGCCGTCGCCGGCGTCGACCGGCACCATGTAGTTCTGGTACTCGCGCGCCTGGCCGGCCGCATCGCGCAGCTTGTAGCCGATGCTGGGGCCGATGTTGCGCAGCACCTTGGGCTTGTTGGTCTTGTTGGCCGCGCCCAGGCGCGACTCGATGCCGTGGCGCAGGTCGACCTTGCGCACGTCGGCGCCGCTGCCCATGGCGCCACCGTCGGCGAAGTTCTCGACGTTGATCACCCGCAGCGCGGCGTACTCGAGCGTGAGCTTGTCCTTGCCATTGGTGATCTCGGTGCTCGGGCCACCGATGATGCCCTCGACCTCGAAAGGCTTGGCCGCGGCCGCCATCGGCACCGCCTTGAGCTTCACCGTGGAGCCGCCGTCGTCGAAGCTCGACTGGTAGATCTCCACGCCCTTGTAGCTGGCCGGATGGTTCACCTCGATGCGCGCGGGCACCTGCTCGCCGCTCTCGCGGTCGTGCAGCACCACCTCGCTGGCGAACAGCTTGGGCATGCCGGTCGAGTAGTAGTCGACGATGAACTTCTTCAGCTCGATGGTGAACGGCAGCTCCTGCAGAAGCACGCCGTCGGCCTGGTTCAGGATGGCCACGTTGCCCCGCCCGCCCTCGGGCACGAGGATGTTGCCGCGGAAGGTCGGGTTGGCGGTCGACAGGCGGTGCTCGGGCGCCACGTCGGCAATCATGCCGCCGCCCGTGAACACGCTCTTGCCGTTGAACCAGGTCTGGGCGCGCACCACCAGGTCGCCGTCGAGCAGGCCGCCGATGCACACCAGCACGATGGCGCTGTGCGCGGCGATGTAGCCCAGCTTGTGCGCGCCGCCGGCGCGCGCAGCCACCATCCAGCCGGCCGCGGCCTTGCCGTCGGCGCTGGCGTTGCGCTGCTGCAGCTTGACCTTCCAGCCGCCGCTCACCAGCAGCTGGCCGATGCGGTTGGCCGCCATGTCGGGCGTTTCCGCCAGGCGGTTTTCGGCGCGCTGACCGAAGGCCTTGAGGCTCTGCGCGCGGATGTCTTCCTTGAAGGTGCGCAGGTCGATCAGGATGCGCGGCGTGTTGCGCGCGACGCACAGCGACGTGCTGATCACCAGGAACAGCAGGATCAGCAGGAACCACCAGGCGCTGTAGACCGAGTCGAGCCGCGCCGTGCGGAACAGCTCGGTCCAGAAGGGCCCGAACTGGTTGATGTAGTTGTTGATCGGCTCATGCTGCTTGAGCACGGTGCCGATGATCGAGGCGATGCAGATGACCGTGAGCAGCGCGATCGCGAAGCGCATCGACGACAGCAGTTCCACCGCGGCGCGAAGCAGCTGCGGGCCGCGATGCACGCGAAGGCCATGGGTGGAGACGGTCATCGGGAGGGAACCAGGAAAGAGGAAAAAAACAAAAGGGCGGGCCATCCTCCTGGATCGGCCCGCCCTTTGTTTGGGATTTTTATCGGCGGTTAGTTCACGCTGGACAGCGCGACGGCGGAAATCAGCGCAGGCCGGCGATGTAGTCGGCGACAGCCTTGATTTCGCGGTCGTTGAGCTTGGCGGCCACGCCGTTCATGGGCGAGCTGTTCAGGCGGACGTTGTCGCGGAAGGCCACGAGCTGGGCCACGGTGTAGTCGGCGTGCTGGCCGCCCAGGCGCGGGTACTGGGCCGGCAGGCCGGCACCGTTCGGGCTGTGGCAGCCGGCGCAGGCCGGGATCTGGCGATCGCCGATGCCGCCGCGGTAGATCTTCTCGCCGAGGGCGACCGTGTCCTTCTCCTTCGAGAAGCCCGGCTTGATCTTCTTGGAGCCGACGAACCAGGCGATGTTGCGCATGTCTTCTTCGGACAGCGCCGACGCCAGCGGCTTCATGATGGCGCTCTTGCGCTTGCCGGACTTGAAGTCCTGCAGCTGCTTGAGGATGTATTCGGGGTGTTGTTGCGCCAGCTTGGGGTTGGCTGCGATGGCCGAGTTGCCGTCCGCGTTGTGGCACGAAGCACAGCTTTGGCTGTTGGCCGGCGTCGCATTGAACAGCGTGTCGCCCTTGGCGGGATCGGGCTTGGCCGGCTTGGCGGCTGCCGCTGCGGGGGCAGCTGCATGCTCATCGGCTGCAAAACTCGCGCTGGCTGCGACGCCCATGAGGGCTGCAAGCAGAATATTGGCAAACAACTTCATATCGGGGGCTTCGAATTTATGGCGCAAAACCCCGCGATTCTACAATGGCGCCCCGTTCCGAAAGCCCATTGATGACCTCCCCGCGCGCCAAGTCCGCCGCTTATCCTCCCCGCGCGGCCCCTGCCGTGGACCCGCAGGTCGCTGAACGCGAGCGCGTGGCCCTCGGTTGGCTGCACACCGCCCACTTCCTGACCAGCGCTCCGCAGCTGGAACACCTGCCCCCGGTCGACCTGCCCGAGATCGCTTTTGTCGGCCGATCCAACGCTGGCAAATCGACCGCCATCAACACCCTGACGCAGCAGACACGGCTGGCCTTCGCCTCGAAGACGCCGGGCCGCACGCAGCACATCAACCTGTTCGGCATCGGCAAGCAGAAGGTCGACGACGCCGTGCTGGCCGACCTGCCGGGCTACGGCTACGCCGCCGTGCCGAAGGAAGCCAAGCTGCGCTGGCAGCGCGTGATGGGCAATTACCTCATGACGCGCGAAAGTCTGCGCGGGGTTGTCCTGATGTGCGATCCGCGCCACGGCATGACCGAGCTCGACGAGATCCTGCTCGACGTGATCCGTCCGCGCGTCGAACAAGGCCTCAAATTCCTGGTGCTGCTGACCAAGTCCGACAAGCTCACCCGCACCGAAGCCGCCAAGGTGCTGTCGATTACGCGACTGAACGCCGGCGGCGGCGAGGTCAAACTGTTCTCGGCCCTGAAGAAGCAAGGGGTCGGCGAAGCGGCCGAGCTGCTGTGGCGCTGGGTGCACCCCGACGACGCCGCGCCAGCGCCCGCGCCGCCACCGGCCGACGACGCCTGATGCGCTAGAGGAACCGGCTGCATCGAGCGTCCCGCCTGCGAAGTTCACTATCAAAACAATAGCGACAGTCAACCCAAGGAGACACGAAGCATGATCGAGACCTTCCAACGCAGCCTGCCCAACGGCACCACCCTGAGCTGCCGCGCCGCCGGCAAGCCGGGCCAGCCGCTGATGGTGTTCCTGCACGGCTTCCCCGAAGCCGCGTTCATCTGGGACGAACTGCTCGCCTACTTCTCGGACCCGGCCCACGGCGGCTACCGCTGCGTGGCGCCCAACCTGCGCGGCTTCGAGAAGTCCAGCGCGCCCACGGAAGTGGCCGACTACAAGGCCCACCTGCTGATCCAGGACATCCAGCAGCTCGTGACCACCGAGAGCGCCGACGGCACCATGGCCGCGCTGGTCGCCCACGACTGGGGCGGCGCCTTCGCCTGGGGCTACGCCAACGCCTTCCCGCAGCAGGTCGGCAAGCTGGTCATCATCAATTCGCCGCACCCGGGCACCTTCACGCGCGAGCTGCGCAACAACCCGGCGCAGCAGCAGGCCAGCGCCTACATGCACTTCCTGGCGCGCCCCGACGCCGAAGCCCTGCTCGCGGCCGACGACTTCAAGCGCATGTGGCCCTTCTTCCTCTTGATGAAGGCCGGCCCGGACGGCTTCGGCTGGCTCACCGAAGAGGTGAAGCAACAGTACCGCGAGATCTGGAGCGCGGGCCTCACGGGCGCCTGCAACCTGTACCGCGTGACGCCGATGAAGCCGCCGCTGCCGGGCCAGACCGTCGACAGCATTCCGGTGCTGCCGCGCGAACGCCTCACGGTGACCATGCCGACCTTCGTGTTCTGGGCACTCGACGACGCCGCGCTGCTGCCGGGCCTGCTCGAAGGGCTGGAAGAGTACGTGCCCAAGCTCGAGGTCAAGAAGGTGCCGAACGCCACCCACTGGATCGTGCACGAGCAGCCGCAACTGGTCGCGCGTGAAATCGAAGGCTTCCTGGCCCGCAATCAGTAAATCGGCGGCTCGCCTTCCGGGCGGGTCTTGAAGCGCCGGTGCACCCAGTAGTACTGGGACGGCATCGTGTCGATGTAGCCCTGCAGGCGCTCGTTCATGAGCGCCGTGTCGGCCTCGACGTCGTCGGTCGGGAAGTTCTGCCACGCCGACAGCACCTGGATCTCGTAACCACCGGGCGTGAGCTTCGCCACCACCGGCACCACCTTGGCCTTGCCCAGCCGCGCGAAGCGCGAGAGCGAGGGCACGGTGGCCGCCTGCACGCCGTAGAAGGGCACGAAGATCGTCTGGTCGCGCCCGAAATCCATGTCGGGCAGCAGGTACAGCAGGCCGCCCTTGCGCAGCCCCGCGAGGATGGGCTTGATGCCGTCCACCCGGTTGAGCGCCGCCACGTCGCCGAAGCGCGTGCGGCCTTCGCGGATCCAGGCGTCGACCATCGGGTCGCGCTGGGTCGTGTAGATCGTGGCCGACGGGCGCGCCGTGTGCATGGTGAGCGCGGTGGCCGCGGCATCGAGCCCGTAGAAGTGCGGCGCGAACAGGATCATCGGCGCGTCGCCCTCGGCGATCTCGCGGATTTCCGAGGCCGCGCCCACGATCGTGAGCCGGCTCTTCACCACCTTTTCGGGCGCATGCCACAGCCAGCTGCGGTCCAGCCATGACTGCGCGACGAAGACGAAGGTCTCGCGTGCGATGGCGCGGCGCTCGGCCTCCGATTTCCCGGGGAAGCACAGGGCCAGGTTCCGGTCGACCACGCGCCGCCGCGGCACGGCGATGGTGTGCAGCAGGCGGCCAAGGACCCTGCTGAAGCCGCGCACGAGCGGCAGGGGCAGCGGGGCCAGCACGCGCATGAAGCCGATACCGAGTCGGGAACTGAGGCTCATGGCGCAGCCCCTCCGGCGGCATTGGCCACCACGGCGGGTTCGCCGCGCGGCTCCTTGTAGCGCGCGTAGTCCCACACGTACTGCCCGGGCAGGCTGTGGATCAGGCGGCCGATGCCGTCGTTCATGGCGGCGGCGGCGTCTTCGATGGACGCCTCGGGGTCGGTGAGCGCGGTGCCGACGATCGGCTCGAAGCGGATCACGTAGCCCGCGCCGCGCGGCAGGCGCTCGCACACGCTGAGGAAGCAGGCGGCGCCGGTCTGTTGGGCCAAACGGGGAAGCAGGGTCATGGTGTAGGCGGGGCGGCCGAGGAAAGGCGCCCACACGCCCTGCCCCAGCGGCGGCACCTGGTCGGGCAGGATGCCGGTGTAGCCGCCGCCGCGCAGCGTGCGGATCAGGCCGCGCACGCCGGTGTTGTTGGTCGGCAGGGTCTGCAGACCGGGCCGGTCGCGCGAGCCCGCGGCGATCAGGTCGGCCATCCATTTCTTGCGCGCCGGACGGAACAGCGCGGTGATCGGCCCGAAGTCCGCGAGAAAGCGCTCGCCGATGGCCTGGCCGCACATCTCCCAGCTGCCCAGGTGCGGCGCCACGAGGATCACGCCTTTTTTCGCGCGCATCGCGGCCTCGAAGGCCTCGACGCCTTCCCAGCGCACCACGCGCGTCAGCACGCTCTCGCCCTGCGGGCGCAGCCACAGCCAGGGCAGCTCGGACGCCATGTGGCCGGCGGCTGCGATGGCGGGACGGTACTGCGCGGGCGAGAAGCCGGCGCTCTCGGCGTTGGCCTTGAAGCGGCGGCGGTAGTCCGGCGCGCACCACCAGACCAGCCATCCCAGCAAGGCGCCGAGCCGATGCATCAACGGCATCGGCACGCGGGCAAGCAGGCGGAACAGGGTGATCATTGAACGGGGAGGGGGAGAGAGTCAGGGAGGGTCAAAAGGCGGACGCGCGCGCATGGTATTGCGCGGCTCGAATAGAATGCAAATTGTCGCCGAGTTACGGAACAACTTGCAGGGCGACACCCACAAGCGCGAATGCGATTGTGTCCCGTCGATTCATCGACATCTGCTAAAGCGTTCGCCAGGGCTCCGCAGAGTTGGCAACGCGCCAATTGAACTTCAAGGAGTGACCACAGTGGCGAACGACTTTCTCTTTACCTCCGAATCGGTCTCCGAAGGCCATCCCGACAAGGTCGCGGACCAGATTTCGGACGCGATCCTCGACGCGATCTTCGAACAAGACCCCCGCAGCCGCGTCGCCGCCGAAACGCTGACCAACACCGGCCTCGTGGTGCTTGCCGGCGAGATCACGACCAACGCGCACGTCGACTACATCCAGGTCGCGCGTGACACCATCAAGCGCATCGGCTACGACAACACCGAGTACGGCATCGACTACAAGGGCTGCGCGGTGATGGTCTGCTACGACAAGCAGTCCAACGACATCGCCCAGGGCGTGGACCACGCCTCCGACGACCACCTGAACACCGGCGCCGGCGACCAGGGCCTGATGTTCGGCTACGCCTGCGACGAGACGCCCGAGCTGATGCCCGCGCCGATCTACTACGCGCACCGCCTCGTGGAGCGCCAGGCCCAGCTGCGCAAGGACGGCCGCCTGCCCTTCCTGCGCCCTGATGCCAAGAGCCAGGTCACGATGCGCTACGTGGACGGCAAGCCCCACAGCATCGACACCGTGGTGCTCTCCACGCAGCACAGCCCCGACCAGAGCGAAACGCCGACCAAGATGAAGGCCTCGTTCAACGAAGCCATCATCGAAGAGATCATCAAGCCCGTGCTGCCCAAGGAATGGCTGCAGAACACGCGCTACCTGATCAACCCGACCGGCCGCTTCGTCATCGGCGGCCCGCAGGGCGATTGCGGCCTCACCGGCCGCAAGATCATCGTCGACACCTACGGCGGCGCCTGCCCGCACGGCGGCGGTGCGTTCTCCGGCAAGGACCCGTCCAAGGTCGACCGCTCGGCCGCCTACGCCGCGCGCTACGTGGCCAAGAACATCGTGGCCGCCGGCCTGGCACGCCAGTGCCAGATCCAGGTGGCGTACGCCATCGGCGTGGCCCAGCCGATGAACATCACGGTCTACACCGAAGGCACCGGCGTGATCCCCGATGAGAAGATCGCCGAGCTCGTGCGCGAGCACTTCGACCTGCGTCCGAAGGGCATCATCCAGATGCTCGACCTGCTGCGCCCGATCTACCAGAAGACCGCCGCCTACGGCCACTTCGGCCGCGAAGAGCCCGAGTTCACCTGGGAAGCCACGACGCAAGCGGCCGCACTGCGCGCCGCAGCCGGCCTCAAGTAAGCACTGCGACTACCGGGTCTCAAGGCCCGCCGTCCCCTCGGGGCGGCGGGCCTTTTCCTTTTCGTGGTGCGTTCGCTCAGAAGCGGTACGCGCCGCTCAGGCCCACCGTCCAGTTGCGCCCCGGCGCGGGCTCGTAGAAGCGCGCATTGCCTTCGTTGACGATGACCGAGCCCATGTAGCGCCGGTCGAACAGGTTGTCGACGCGCGCGAAGGCGTTGAAGTCCCAGCGCTCCCACTTCTTCAGGTAGCCGGCGTACAGCGCCGCCACGGCGTAGCCGTGCGCGCTCGCGGTGTTCAGGTCGTTGGCCTGGATGCGGCTCAGCGCGCGCATCTCGACGCCCGCGCGCCAGCCCTCGGGCGGCACCCAGCCGAGCGAGGCGAACAGCGACTGCCGCGCGATGCCCGGGATGCGGTTGCCCGCGTTCACCGCGTTGCTACCCGCGCAAGGCGACGGCGAGCAGAACGCATCGCGGTAGGTCGCGTCCAGCCAGGTGTAGGCGACCTGCGTGCGCCAGTGGTCGGCCGTTTCGTGCTGCCAGCCCAGCTCGAAGCCGTTGCGCCGCGTGCGCCCCGCGTTCTGGAAGGTGGCGCGGCCGCCGCTGTTGGTGGCGGTGACGATCTCGTCGCGCGTGCGGGTGTGGAACAGCGCCGCCGTCAGCAGGCCGCCGCCCAGCCGCGCCTTCGCGCCCACCTCGAGGCTGTCGTTCACCGACGGCCGCAGCCCGAAGTTGAGCCCGCTCGCGCCGCCCGGGCGGTACGACAGCTCGTTGAGCGTCGGCGTCTCGAAGCCCCGGCCGACCGAGCCGTACACCGCGAGATCGGGCGTGGCCTGGTAGCGCAGCGAGGCCACGGGCAAGGTCTTGCTGTAGCTCGCGCTGCCGCTGTCGTTGCGGTTGGCGCCGGCTATGTACAGGTCGTGCGAATCGAAGTGCACGCGGCTGCGGCGCACGCCGGCCTCGAGCGTCCAGCGCTCGGCAAAACGCCAGGCCGCCTGCGCATACGGATCGAGGTTCCAGACCTCGTTGCGCTCGTTGCGGCGCAAGCGCCCCTGCACGCCCAGCAGGGGCGCGGCCACCGGGCCCAGGTAGTTCTCGTAGCCACGGCGGCGCTCGCGCAGGCTGTCGTAGCCCAGGCCCGCCACGAGGTCGAAGGGCCGGTCGGCCAGCTGCAACGCGGCGGTCCAGCGCAGGTCGACGCCGCCGTACTGGCGCGTGAGGTCGATCACGCCGCCCGCATGCAGCGGGCTCTGCTGCGCCGACGGCGGGATCGACTGGAACTGCACGGTCTTGCGTTCGCCGCCATAGACCATGAACTGCAGCGCCTGCTCGGCATTCAGGCGCCGCTCGTAGCGCAGGCCGACCTGCGTCTGCTCGACCGTCTTGCGCGTGTCGTACTGCAGCGCGAGCGGCGCCTTGCGCGGTGCCTGCGCGACCTGCTCTGCCGTCAGGCCCAGCGGGTCCTGCGCCTCGATGCGCACGCTGTTGAACACCAGCGTCAACTTGTCGCCGTTGTCGAGCGCAACGCCCAGCTTGCCGTTCGCGATGTTGCGCCGCGCGGCACTCTGCTCGCGCCAGCCGTCGGTGCGAAAGTGGCTCGCGCCGAGCAGGTAGTCGACCGCGCCCTGCGAACCGCTCACCTGCAGCGACTGGCGCCAGCTGCCGAAGCTGCCGCCCGCCAGCGAGTACGACAGGCGCGGCGCGCCCTCCCCCGATGCGGTGAACGCCTGCACCACGCCGCCCGACGAATTGCCGTACAGCGCCGAGAACGGCCCGCGCAGCACTTCGACGCGGTCGACCGAGCCGATGTCGATGTTCGAGGTCTGCCCCTGCCCGTCGGGCAAGGTGGCCGGAATGCCGTCGACGTACAGGCGCACGCCGCGCACGCCGAAGGTCGAGCGCGCGCCGAAGCCGCGCACCGACAGCTGCAGGTCCTGCGCGTAGTTCATGCGGTTCTGCACCTGCAGGCCGGGCACGGCGCCCAGGCTCTCGGACAGGTTGACCTGCATCCGGCTGTCGCGCATCTCGTCGCCGTCGACGCGGTCGACCGAGCCGGGCACGAGAAACGGAGACAGCGTGCCGCGCGGCGTGGAAACGGTGACATCGCGCAGCGTGCCGGCCGGCGACGTGGCGGGCTGCTGGCCATGCACGGCCAGCGGAGCGCCCAGGATCAGCAGGCGAAGCGGATAGGAGAGTGCGGCATTCATCGGCACCGATTCTGCGTCGGTGCCCTGCCCCTTCCGCCTAGCGGGAACCCGTGCGCGGCGACCGGCGCCAGCCGTACCAGGCGCACACGAGCACCGGAATGCCCAGGCCGACCCAGGCCACCATGTCGCCGAGGCCGCCGTCGCTGAACAGCGCGGTGATGAGGCCGACCGTGGTCATCACGCCCAGCGCGATGGGCCAGCCCCACATGCGCCAGAAGGACTGGTGCGGTGCCTTGTGGTGCGTCGTCATGCCTGCACCTTCATGGCCGGTGCCGGGTCAGGCTGCGGGCCCGATACCGTGGCGGGCGCCGCAGTCGTCGTGGTCGTCCGGGCCGGCACGGTGTTGCCGCGCTTGAGCCACAGGTACAGACCGCTGCCCAGCACGATGATGGTCGCAATGTCCAGCAGCGCCCACAGGATCTGCATCGGCATGCCGCCGTAGTCGCCGAAGTGCAGCGGCTGCGACACCAGCAGGCCCGTGAGGTACCACGGCATCTTCGGCGCCGCCGTGACCTCCGCCGTCTTGGCATCGACCAGCACCGGCTGCAGCAGCTTCGAGGTGAAGGGCTCGTTGCCGCGCAGGAAGAAGGTCGTGTGGTGCGGGCTCGAGAACGAGGTGCCCGGGAACGCGATGAACGACAGCTTCATGCCCGGCGCCTTCTGCATCGCACCTTCCATCGAGCGCTGCAGCGAGCCGCGCTCGGCCACCGGCACCACCGGCTCGTTCTTGTAGGGCGCGAGCAGCGTGCTGAGCTGGTCGTACTGCCAGTACTTGATGATCAGGTCGGCCCAGGTGTTGATCATGCCGGTGGAGCCCACCACGAACAGCCACACCAGCGTGACGATGCCCAGCAGGTTGTGCAGGTCGAGCCACTTCAGGCGCGGGCGCTTCTCGCGCCGCACGGTGCCGAAGTCGAGCTTGCGCATGAACGGCGAATACAGCACCACGCCCGAGACGATGGCCACCAGCAGCAGCAGTCCCATGAAGCCCAGGAACAGCTTGCCCGGCAGCCCGGCGAACAGGTCGACGTGCAGCTTGAACATGATGTACATGAAGCCCTGGCTGAACTCCGGCTGCGCCAGCACGACGCCGGTGCGCGCATCGACCGCCACCGACTTGAAGTCTTCGGTGGGTTCGGGCGTGGGCGTGAGCGTGACGAACCACAGGCCGTCGTCGTCCTCGGGCTGCGAGACGAACTGCACCACGCGATCGGGGTGCTTGGCGCGGCCGATCTCGACCACCTTGTCCAGGCTGATACGCGGCGTGTTGGCCGGCATCTTCGGCGCCTCGACCTCGGTGCCCAGCAGGTGGCCGATCTCGTGGTGGAAGATCAGCGGCAGGCCGGTGATGCACAGCAGCAGCATGAACACCGTGCACACGAGGCTGCTCCACTTGTGCACCCAGGCCCAGGTCTTGATCTTTCGGCTGTCCATGTCGTCGTGCGTCGTTGGGTGGAGAAAAGGCTAGAAGCGGTAGGTGGCGCTCGCCACGATGTTGCGTCGCGCACCGTACCAGCAGTCGCCGCGCGACAGGCAGGTGCTGAAGTACACCTTGTCCGTCACGTTGTTGATGTTGAGCGCATAGCGCCACTGGGCCGTATCGTAAGCAAACACCAGGTCGGCCAGTGCCACGCCGGGAATGCGCGGGCCGGTGCCGAACTGGGTGTCGCGGAACGAGCTCATCACGCGCACGCCAGCGCCGGCCGAGAAGCCGCTCATGCCGGCCACCGAGAACCTGTACTTGGCCCAGAAGCTGGCCTGGTGCTTGGGCAGGCCTTCGATCTGCGCGTCGGCATCGGTGTAGTTGTAGTGGGCGATCAGGTCGAGGTTGGCGCCCACCGAGCCCTTGGCTTCCAGCTCCACGCCCCGGGTCTTGGTGAGGCCGCGCTGCGAGAACACCTTCGGCTGCTCTTCGACGATCTGGTTCTTCTCGCGCAGGTCGTACACCGCGGCGCTGAAGGCCATGGCGCGATTCTTCGGCTCGTACTTGACGCCCGCTTCCCACTGCTCGCCGCGCAGCGGCGAGAAGATGCGGCCTTCGCGTGGCGACTGCGGCGTGAACGACTCGCTGTAGCTCAGGTACGGCGACCAGCCCGAGGGATGGGCGTACATCACGCCCAGTCGCTTGGTGGTGGCGCTGCTCTTTTGCTCGTCGCTGCCGGCGGCGCTGGACACGGCCCGGTCATGACGCAGGCCGGCCACGAAGATCCAGTTGTCGAGCTTGATCTGGTCCTGCAGGTACAGGCCGGTCTGGCGCTGGCGGGTGCGCGGACGCGCCACACGCTCGGGCTCGTCCACGTGGCCGTACACCGGCGCATAGAGGTCGATGGTGTCCGCGGTGGTACCGCCCCAGACGTTCTCGCGTTGGCGCGCGAAGTCCGCGCCCACGAGCAGCGTGTGCTGGAGCGCGCCGGTCTGGAAGTGGCCCTCGACGTGGTTGTCCAGGGTCTGCGTGCGGTTGCGCGTCAGCTGGCTGTCGAAGTAGCGGGGGAACACGCGCTTGAAGATCGGGTCGGTCGACCAGCTGTCGAAGCCGCTGAACGCGCCGCCGTAGTGGTAGCGGTTGTCGTTTTCGTTCTTCGCGTAGCGGAAGTTCTGGCGCACGGTCCAGCTGTCGTTGAACTTGTGCTCGAACTGCCAGCCGAAGGTCTGGCGCTCGCTGTTGTAGTAGTCGCCGGCCTCGCCGATGAAGCGGCTGGCGGGCACGCGGCCGTTCGGGTTCGGCAGCAAGGTGCCTTCCCACGGCAGGAACTGCGAGCTGCTGCCGCTCTTGTCCTTCTGCCACAGGCCCTGCAGCGTGAGCGAGGTCGCCGCGTTGGGCCGCCAGGTGAGCGAGGGCGCGATCACGCTGCGGTCGTCGGGCACGTTGTCCACCTGCGAATCGGACTTGCGCTGCAGCGCGATCAACCGGTACGACAGCGAGCCGTCGGCATTCAGCGGACCGGTCAGGTCGGCCTGCACCTGCTTGCGGCCGAAGCTGCCGAACTGCACGCCCACCTCGCGCTGGGCCTCCTGCAGCGGCCGCTTGCTGACCATGTTGACCACGCCCGCCGCGGTGCCCGCGCCGAACAGCATGCCCGAGGGGCCGCGCAGCACCTCGAGGCGCTCCAGCGTGTAGGGCTCGGTGCGCGTGGTGCTGGTGTAGTAGCCGTAGGCCTGGCGCAGGCCGTCGAGGTAGATGTCGGGGTAGGCGCCGCGCACGCGGATCGAGTCGGTGCGCGAATCGACACCGTAGGCGTCGGAGCGCACGCCTGCCGCGTAGTTGAGGGCGTCCTGCAGGTTGTTGGCGCCCTGGTCGACCATCTGGTCGCGCGTGATCACGGTGACGGACTGCGGCGTTTCCGACAGCGGCGTGTCGGTCTTGGTGGCGGTGACGGCGTTCTTCGCGCGGTAGCCGATCACGGGCGAGGTGGCGGTTTCGGCTTCGGCATTTGCATCGACGCGCACTTCAGGCAGCGACCCCGTGCCGCCCGTTTGCGCCAGAACGTGCTGCTGCGCGTAGATCGCCAGGCAGCCCACCAGCACCGAAGCGGCCCTGCGCCGCGCCCTCATTCTTGCCATGTTTTTATTGCTCATTGAACACTATTGATAACAATTCGCATTCTATTGTCAAGAAAGTCGCGGTCCACGGGTTTTCCAGCACACGGGGGCGAAGCGTTGCAAAACCGCCGCGGTCGCCGCCGCGAGCCGGGCTACGATGCCGCCCGGACGCCCTTGCGTGCGCTGACAGGCCCCATGCTCAAGCTCCTCGCCTCGTTGTTTCCCGCGCTGCGCGGCCCGGCGCTGGTGCTGGTCGTGCTGGTGCTCACCGGCTGCGCCGGCCTGCCGCCGCGCCTGCCCGATGGGCCGCCCTCGATCGCCATTCCCGCCTCGGCCGCCACCCCGCTCGGCCATGCCGCCGCCAGCCTCGATTCGCCGCCTGACGGCCTGTCGAGCATGCGGCCGCTGATCGAGGCCTCGTTCGCGCTCGATGCGCGGCTGGAGCTCATCCGCCGCGCCCGGGCCTCGCTCGACGTGCAGACCTACCAGCTCGGCAACGACAAGACCGGCCGCCTGCTGCTGCGCGAACTGCGCGACGCCGCCCGGCGCGGCGTGCGCGTGCGGCTGCTGCTCGACGACTTCTACACCGCCGGCATGGACCGCCTGCTGCTCGGGCTGGCCGCCGAGCCGAACGCGCAGGTACGGCTGTTCAACCCTTTCGTGAACGCGCGCGATCACTCGTCGCTGCGCTGGCTGGAGTTCTTCGGCGATTTCCGGCGGCTCAACCACCGCATGCACAACAAGCTGTTCATCGCCGACGGGGCCATGGCCATCGCCGGCGGGCGCAACCTCGCGGACGAGTACTTCCTGCGCAGCGAGAGCGCCAACTTCATCGACTTCGAGCTGCTGCTGGCCGGCCCGGTGGTGCCGCAGTCGGCCGGGATCTTCGACACCTACTGGAACAGCGACGTGGTCTACCCGCTGCAGCGCATGGCCGGCACGACGCTCACGCCCGACGAGCTCAAGGCCGCCTTCGACGCCGCGACCTCGCCCGCCTTCGCGCCGCTGCCCGATCCGCTGGCCGCCACCGACCTGCTGGGCGACCTGCCGCTGGGTGCGCAGCTGGACAACATCGGCGAGACGCGCTGGATCCGCGCCGAGGCCACCGCCACCGCCGACAGCCCGAACAAGGCCCTGGGCACGATGGCGCGCCCGCAGGAGTCGCTGGCGCAGCGCTTCCACGAGATGCTGGGCGCCGCGAAGTCGAACGTGGTGGTGATCTCGCCCTACTTCATTCCCGGCGACGAGGGCATGGAGCGCATCCGCATGGGCCGCGACCACGGCCTGAGCATCACCGTGGTCACCAACTCGCTGGCCGACAGCGACGAGCCGCTGGTGAACATCAACTACAACCGCTACCGCGTCGACATGCTCAAGCTGGGCGTGAACCTGTACGAGGTGAGCACGCAGCAGCTCAAGCGCAGCGGCCAGTTCCGCAGCCTGCTCAAGAAGGCGCGCGGACGCCTGCACGCCAAGCTGGCGCTGGTCGACCGCCAGTGGGTGCTGCTGGGCTCGATGAACCTCGACCCGCGCTCGGCCCTGCTGAACACCGAGTTCGGCGTGCGGGTGCGCAGCTTCGAGCTCACGCAGGCGCTGCTCTTCGCCTACCAGCTGGACGACATGGAAGGCGTGTACCGCGTCGTGCTCAAGCCCGACGGCCAGAACGTGCAATGGATCGGCACCGGCGACGTGCACAACGAGGTGCTCGACAGCGAGCCCGACTCGAGCATGCTCACACGCCTGCAGCTGCTGCTGTTCTCGTGGTTCGTGCCGACCGACCAGCTGTGAGCGGCGAGCGGGCGGCCCCGCGTCGCATCCTTGCCACAAATGCAAACGCCTCGCATTTAGCTCTTTAGAATCCAGCCCGCCGCGTCCAGCGGCCGTCATGGCGTACAGCCACGGAGCTTCTTCCGTCCGTGCTGCGCCATTGCCTCACCCAGACATTTCCAGTTCAAGGCAGGGCACGACAACGCCCTTCGTCTCTCGCGACGAAGGGCGTTGTCGCGTACGGCTGCGCCTGCGTGGCGCCGCCCTCCAAGAACAAGCACAACCGGACAACATGAAGCCCTCCTCCCGCACCGCCACCCGCCCCGCCACCCCCTCGCGCCCGCTGTGGCCCCTTTCGCTGCTGGCCGGCGCCGCCCTCGCGTCGCTGTCGGGCGTCGCGCTGGCACAGACCGCCGCCACGACGCTGAAGGAAGTCACCGTCAGCGCCGAGGACGACAAGGGCTACGCTCCCGCCGCCGCCAGCACCGCCACCAAGGGCAGCGCGCCGCTGCGCGACGTGCCGCAGGCCGTCAACGTGCTGCCCGAGCAGCTGCTGCGCGACCAGGGCGCCGTGTCGATGCAGGACGCCCTGCGCAACGTGCCGGGCGTGAGCTTCAACCACGGCGACGGCCAGCGCGACCAGGTCGTGATCCGCGGCTTCAGCGGCATCTCCGACTGGTTCGTGGATGGCGTGCGCGACGACGCGCTGTACTTTCGCGACCTGTCGGACACCGAGCGCATCGAGGTGCTCAAGGGCCCGGCCGCCGTGCTCTACGGCCGCGGCTCCTCGGGCGGCCTGATCAACCGCGTGACCAAGAAGCCCGTGTTCGAGCGCCGCTTCGGCGAGGTCTCGCTGGGCCTGGGCAGCCACCACTACACGCGCAGCACGATCGACCTGAACACGCCCATCGGCGAGAACATGGCCTTCCGCCTGAACGTGGCGGGCGAGCAGTCGGACAGCTACCGCGACCAGCAGTTCACCGACCGCCACAACATCGCGCCCTCGCTGGCAATCAGGTTCAGCCCGCAGACCGACCTGCTGCTGCAGTACACCAACCTGCGCGACCAGCGCCTCACCGACTTCGGCATTCCGGCGCTCAACGGCCGCCCGGTCGACGTGCCCATCGGCGCCTACTACGGCTCGGCGCACGGCAAGCGCGACGACACCGTGACCAGCAAGGTGCAGACCTTCACCGCCACGCTGAACCACCGCTTCAGCGACGCGCTGAGCCTGCGCAACACCACGCGCTATTCGAGCTACCACCTGGACCGCAACAACACGCTGCCCAGCGGCACCACCGACCCGGTGCGCCTGACGGTGGGCCGCACGCGCGGCATCGTCGACCGCGACGAGAGCGGCTGGTTCAACCAGACCGACCTGACCTGGCGCAACGACCTGGGCGGCTTCAAGCAGGAGTGGCTGGTCGGCGCCGAGTTCGGCGTGCAGCGCAAGCGCCTCTTCAGCGTGTCTTCCGCCACAGGAGCGCAGCGCGTGAACCTGTTCAGCCCGGTGGCGGACCCGCTGCCGATCCCGCTGGCCACCTACCTCGCCGACGGCGCGATCCCGAGCAACAGCGAGTTCAAGACCGCGGCCGTGTACTTCCAGGACCAGATCACGCTGGCGCCGCACTGGAAGGCGCTGATCGGCGGGCGCTACGACGTGTTCAAGCAGGACACCAGCTTCGAGCGCAAGCTCGCGCCGCTGGAACGCACCGACCGCAAGTTCAGCCCGCGCGCCGGCGTGGTGTGGCAACCCGACACGGTGCAGTCGTACTACGTGTCGTACAGCCGCTCGTTCCAGCCTTCGGGCGAGAACTTCGCGCTGTCCACCGGCAACATCGACAACGCGCCCGAGATCACCGTCAACAAGGAAATCGGCGCCAAGTTCGACCTGCTCGACGGCGGCCTGAACCTCACGACCGCGCTGTTCAACCTGGAACGCTCGGGCATCAAGAACACCGACCCGAACAACCCGCGCCGCCAGATCAACGTCGGCACGCAGCGCACCAACGGCCTGGAGCTTGCGCTCAACGGCCGCCTGCCGGGCCGCTGGGACGTGAGTGCGGGCTATGCCTACCTCGACGCGAAGATGACCAAGTCGCTCGCCACCGTGAGCTCGCTGCAGCTGCCCGTGGGCGCCGCGATCCCGGTGCAGGGCAAGACCGCCGCGCTCACGCCGCGCCACTCGGCCTTCGTGTGGGCCATGAAGGACCTCGGCCACGGCTTCAGCGCCGGCGGCGGCCTGAACTACGTCAGCGCGCGCTATGCGTCGCTGAGCAACCTCGTCACGCTGCCCTCGTACCTGACCGCCGACCTCGCGGCCAACTACAAGACCGAGCGCTACGAGATCGCGCTGAACCTGAAGAACATCGCCAACCGCAAGTACTACGTCTCGGCCCACGGCAGCGTGGACAACCTGATCCTGCCGGGACCGGGGCGCGAGGTGCAGCTGACGCTGCGCGCGAAGTTCTGAGAAGGCCTCAGGTCGCCGCCGCCGTCCTGCGCCGTTGCAGCCACGTGACCCACCAGGCGCCCGCCGTGCACAGCACCAGGTAGACGACGGCGACCAGGATGTAGACCTCGACCACGCGCCCGTCGCGTTGTCCCACTTTGCTGGCGGCGCCGAGAAAGTCGTTCAGGCTGATCACGTAGACCAGCGAGGTGTCCTTGAGCAGCGCGATGGTCTGGTTGATGAGCGAGGGCGTCATGTTGCGAAAGGCCTGCGGCAGGATCACGTGCCGCATGGCCTGCCCCGGCGACATCCCCAGCGACTGCGCCGCCTGCATCTGGCCGGCGCGCACGCTGCCGATGCCGGCGCGGATGATCTCGCAGTAGTAGGCGGACTCCGCGAGCACGAACGCCACGAGCGCGGCGTAGATCGGCCCGACGCCGAGGTTCGGGTCGCCGGTCACGGCGCGCAGCACCACCGGCATCAGGAAGTAGATCCACAGGATCGTGAGGATCAGCGGGATCGAGCGGAACAGGTTCACGTACCCCGCCACGAGCGCCGCCACCGGCCGCGGCGCGAAGATCCGCGTGATCGCCAGCAGGGTTCCCAGGCCGATGCCCGCGGCCATGGAGGCCGCCACCAGCAAGGCGGTCATCTGCAGGCCCTGCAGCAGGTAGGGCCAGGCGCGCTGCAGGGCGACCCAATCGAAGTCGTAGCCCATCACGCGGCGCCCAGCAGCCCGGGCACGCGCACCCGATGTTCGATGCGGCGCATCAGCACGATCACGCCGTAGGTGATCGCCATGTAGATGAGCGTCGCCACGATGAAGGCCTCGAAGGGATGGGCGCTGAACTCGCTGAGCTGGCGCGTCTGCCCGGTGAGCTCCATGAGTCCGATCGTCAGCGCGACGGCCGAGTTCTTGAACACGTTCAGGAAGTCGGACGTCAGCGGCGGGATGACGATGCGCAGGGCCTGCGGCAGGATCACGTAGCGGTAGGCCGCCACGGTTCCCAGGCCCATCGCCATGGCCGCCTGCTTCTGGCTGCGCGGCACCGACTCGATGCCCGCACGCACCTGCTCCGCCGCCTTCGCCGCCGTGTAGAGCGTGAGGCCCACCAGCACGGTGAGGAACTGGTTCGCGGTCGGGTTCATCTGCTTGATCGCATGGCCCCAGGCGGTCGGCAACAGCTCGGGCACCACGAAGTACCAGAGAAACAGCTGCACCAGCAGCGGCGTGTTGCGAAAGCAGTGGATGTACACCGCCGACAGCGTGCGCGCCGTCCGGTGGGGCAGCGTGCGGGCCACGCCGGCGATCAGGCCCAGGCCCAATGCCAGCGTCCAGGCCAGCAGCGACAGCGCGACCGTCCACAGCAACCCGCGCACCAGCATCAGGCCGTACAGGCCCTCCCCCGTGACCGAGGGTTTGAAGAAGATCAACCAATCCCAGGTGTAGTGCATCGCGAAAGGTGCCGGGAGGCGGTTCGGTTCGTGAAGGGGTGGCCGCGCCCGCGCCTTACAGCGGCTGGTCGCTCGGATGGCGCACGAGGTCCTGCATGTCGGGCGACATCGGGAAGTTGACCGTCACGCTGCCCTTCACCGCGATGGGCTTGAGGAAGTACTTCTCGTACAACGCGGTGAACTCGCCCGATCGCATCATCCCGGTGATCACGCCGTCCACGAGCTTCTTGAACGCCGCGTCGCCCTTGCGCAGCATGCAGCCATAGGCCTCCTTCTGCTGCGGCACGCCGACCACCTCCCAGTCCGCCGGGTTCCTGGCGCGGGCGATGTTGCTGAACAGAATGATGTCGTCCTGCGTCGCGGCCACCGCGCGCCCCGTCTCCACGGTCAGGAAGTTCTCGTTGATGTCCTTGGCCAGGATGATCTGGATGCCCCACTTGTTCTTCTCGTTGAGCTGCCGCAGCATGCGCTCCGCCGTGGTGCCCGCGCTGACCACGACGTTCTTGCCCACGAGGTCGGCCCAGTGCTTGATGCCCGAGTTCTTGCGCACCAGCAGCCGCGCGCCCACGACGAAGAAGGTCGTCGAGAACGACACCTGGTTCTGCCGCTCGGCGTTGTTGGTGGTCGAGCTGCACTCCAGGTCGACCGTCTGGTTGGCCACCAGCGGAATGCGCGTCTGCGGCGTGACTTCCAGGGTCTTGACCTCCAGCCGGGCGAGCTGCAGGTCCTTCTTCACCTGGGCGACCACGCGCTGCGAGATTTCCCAGGCGAAGCCGGCCTGCTTGTTGTGGTCGTCCAGGTAGTTGAACGGGATCGAGGCGCCGCGCGTGGCCACGGTGATCGCCCCGGTGTCCTTGATCTTCTTGAGCGTGCCGTCCAGCGGCGATGCGGTCTGCGCGGCAACGCTTGCGCACAGCGCGAGGCCGGCCATGGCGAGGAAGGAACGGATCAACGCAGCGTGAAGGGTCGGCTTGAAAGTCATCGCAGGCTCCAGGTGTCGGGGATCAGAGATCGAAACGCGTGGCGCAGGCGTCCAGCGCGCCCAGCAGCTCGTCGCGCAGGGCCTGGGGGTCGTCCAGGCCGATCGACAGGCGAATGACCGGCCCTTCGACGTCGCAGAAATTGCGCCTGGCGAGTTCTTCCGCCGGGTAGAAGGCCGCGATGCTGCGCACGCCGCCCCAGCTGGCGCCGATGGCAAAGCGCTTCAGGCCGGCGAACAGCGCCCGGTAGGCGTCGTAGGGGCAGTCCACGAGCTGCAGCGACATCACGCAGCCGGGCTGCGTGAAATCGCGCGCCCACAGCGCATGGTCCGGCGCGCCGGGCAGCGCCGGAAAGAGCATCCGGCGCACGAGGCGGTGCGCGGCGAGTTGCCCGGCGATCAGGCGCGCGCTGGTGGCCTGGCGCTCCATGCGCACCTGCATCGTGTCCAGGCCCCGGGCCACCAGGAAGCAGTCCTCCGGGCTCACGGCCAGCCCCATCAGCGACTGCAGGCCGCGCAAGGAGCGGTACAGGCCTTCGTCCTGGGTGGTGACGCTGCCCATCAGCACGTCGGAATGGCCGCCCATGTACTTGGTGCATGCGTGAACGCACAGGTCGACGCCGTGCGCCAGCGCGGCAAAGCCCAGCGGGCTGGCCCAGGTGTTGTCGATGGCGGTCAGCACGCCACGGGCGCGCGCCACGGCGGTGATCGCCGGCACGTCCTCCACCTCCATCGTCACCGTGCCGGGCGACTCCAGCCAGATGAGCCGCGTGTTCGGGCGCACGAGGCGCTCGATGCCCGCGCCGATGCGCGGCGCATAGAACTCGACCTCGATGCCCAGCGCCTGCAGCCGCTCGACGGCAAAGGACTTGGCCAGGCCATAGGCGGCATCGGTCATCAAGAGGTGGTCGCCCTTCTGGAGCAGTGCGAGCAGCACGCCGCAGATGGCCGCCTGTCCGGAGGGAAAGACGATGCCGTGCGCGGCGCCGTCCAACTCGGCGATGCGCGCCTCGAGGGCGCGCTGCGTCGGCGTACCCGTCGTGCCGTAGCTGAAGCCGTCCGGCAGGCGGGTGCGGCGGTGCACGAAATCGTCGAGCGAATCGAAGACGACCGTGGAGGCGCGCCACACCGGCGGCGCCAGGCTGGCGAAGGCAGCGTCCGCAGGGGACGTGCCGGGATGGGAAATGGATGGGTTCACGATGGAAGTCAGTTCGCGGGGGCCGACTCGATGAGCTGCAGCGCGTGCTTCATCTGCTCGACGGCCATGGTTTCGAGATCGGTGTAGACCTTCATCTCCACGCCCAGGCGGGTGAAGGTTTCGCGGGCGGTGGCGATCCGGGCCGGGTCCTGGGTCTTGGGGTTGGCCAGCGCCGCCTCCAGGCGCTTGTACTCGCTGGTGAGCAAGGCCGGCTGCTCGCCGAGGGCACGCAGGCCGGCGTTGGTCATCGAACGGATGCGCAGCAGCATCTTCACGTCCGACTGCTCCATCTCGCCCTGCGCCCGCTCCAGCGCCAGCTTGGCGGCCACCGCCTGCGGGCTGTCGGGCTTGCGGGTGGCCGCAAGGGTCTGGAACCTGGCGACGTCGCTGGAAAAGTCGTGCGCCCACACGGGCGCCGCACACGCCAGGACCGTCACTGCAAGCGCTGTTCGAAGGTTCATCTCGCGTCTTTCGGGAAGTGGCTGAAGACACCGACTCTAGGACGCTGGAGATAATCCGGATCGCGCCCGAAATTCTTTCTCCATAAGCGGTTGTTATATGTTGCTCCGAGAGATCGAGGTGTTCCGTTCCGTGATGTCCGTGGGCTCCGCGAGCAAGGCGGCGGCGCTCCTGGGCGTGACGCAGCCGGCCATCAGCCAGTCGCTGCGCAGGCTGGAGGAAGCTGCGGGCTTTCCCCTGTTCCGCCGGCTGCGCGGCCGCCTGCACCCCACGCCCGAAGCGCAGGCGCTGCTGGCCGAGGTCGAGCGCGTCTTCGTGGGCTTGAGCAGCATCGAGCACCGCATGCGCAGCCTCAAGCGCTTCGGCGTCAACACGCTGCGCATGGCGGTGTACCCGGCCTTCGGCCTGAGCTTCGTGCCGCGGGTGCTGTCGCGGCTGGTGGCCGAGCGCGGTGACGCCGACGCCCGCCCGCAGATTTCGCTGCAGGTGCTCAGTTCGCGGGAGGTGCACGAGGCCGTGCTGGGGCGCCAGGTCGACTTCGGGCTGATGGCCGACGAGATGCCGACGACCGGCCTGGAGCACTCCGAATTCGCGCGCTTTCCGGGCGTGGTGGTGATGCATGCGAAGCACCGGCTGGCCCGCGCCAGGACCATCCAGCCGCATCAACTCGCCGAAGAGCCCTTCCTCGCGCTCAACCCGGAAGATGCGTCCCGGCGCCGCCTGGAGCGGGCGCTGGCGGACTGCAACGTCGCGTTGAGCGTGCTGGTCGAGACCCCTTACGCGGCCAGCGTGTGCGAGATGGCCCTGAGCGGCATGGGCATCGGCGTCGTCAATCCGGTCACCGCGCTGGAGTACGCGCAGCGCGGCCTGGCCGTGCGCCCGCTGTCGCTGGAGGTGTCCTTCGCTGGCCTGCTGGTGCTGCCGCCGGGACAGCCGCTGTCCGGCCTGGCGGTGCGCGTGCTCCAGCTCATGCGCATCCAGCTGGCCGAAGACCAGAAGGCCCTGGCGGGCCTTCTCAAGCCTCGCGCCAGGTAGCGCCGCGCAGGCGCAAGGCATTGGTGATCACCGACGCCGAGCTCAGGCTCATCGCCAGCGCCGCGATCATCGGCGACAGCAGCCAGCCGGTGAACGGGAACAGCACGCCCGCGGCCAGCGGCACGCCCAGCGCGTTGTAGAGGAAGGCGAAGCCGAGGTTCTGCTTCATGTTGGCGATGGTCTGCTCGGAGATCACGCGCGCCTGCGCAATGCCGCGCAGGTCGCCCTTGACCAGCGTCACCTGGGCGCTGTTCATCGCCACATCGGTGCCGGTGCCCATCGCCACGCCGACGTCGGCCTTGGCGAGCGCGGGCGCGTCGTTGATGCCGTCGCCGGCCATCGCGACGATGCGGCCTTCGCGCTGCAGCCTGTCGACCAGCGCGAGCTTGTCGGCCGGCTTCACTTCGCCGTGCACCTCGTCGATGCTCAGCTTCGCGGCGACGGCCCGGGCGGTGGTCAGCCCGTCGCCCGTGGCCATGATGACGCGCAGGCCCGAAGCCTTGAGCGCGGCCAGCGCCTCCAGCGTGGTGGGCTTGATCGGGTCCGACACCGCGAGCAGGCCGGCGGCCTGGCCGTCCACCGCCAGGAACATGACGCTCGCGCCCTCGGCCCGCAGGGCCTCGGCCTGCGGCTTGAGGTCGTCGACCCGCACGCGCAGCTGTGCCATGAGCGCCGTGTTGCCCAGCGCCAGCTTCCGGCCGGCCACGGCGCCGCTCACGCCGATGCCGCTGCTGGATTCGAAACCCTCGGGCGTGTCCAGCGCCAGCTGGCGCTCGCGCGCCGCCCGCACGATGGCGTCGGCCAGCGGGTGCTCGCTGCCCTGGTCCAGGCTGGCCGCAAGGCGCAGCACCTCGTCCGCGGTGAAGCCCGGCGCAGGCACCGCGCGCTCGAACTGCGGCCGGCCTTCCGTCAGGGTGCCGGTCTTGTCGACGATGAGCGTGTCGACCTTGCGGAAGTTCTCGATCGCCGCGGCATCGCGGAACAGCACGCCCTGCGTGGCCGCCTTGCCGGTGGCCACCATGATCGACATCGGCGTCGCGAGGCCGAGCGCACAGGGGCAGGCAATGATGAGCACCGCCACGGCATTGATGAGGCCGTAGACCCAGCTGGGCTGCGGCCCGAAGAAGCCCCAGGCGAAGAAGGTCAGCACCGCGATGGCGATCACCGTCATCACGAAGTAGCCGGCGACCTGGTCGGCCATCCGCTGCATCGGCGCGCGCGAGCGCTGGGCTTGCGCGACCATCTGCACGATGCTTGCGAGCACGGTCTGCGAGCCGACCTTTTCCGACTGCATGACGAGGGCGCCGTTGGTGTTGAGCGTCGCGCCGATGAGCTTGTCGCCCACGCGCTTGGTCACGGGCAGCGGCTCGCCGGTGAGCATCGACTCGTCGACCGCGCTGCCGCCTTCGATCACCACGCCGTCCACCGGCACCTTCTCTCCGGGGCGCACGCGCAGCTTGTCGCCCACGTGCACGTGGCCGATGGGCACGTCTTCCTCGGTGCCGTCGGCGCCGATCCGGCGCGCCGTCTTGGGCGCGAGCCCCAGCAGCGACTTGATCGCCGCGGAGGTTTGCGAGCGCGCCTTGAGCTCGAGGATCTGGCCCAGCAAGGTGAGCGAAATGATCACCGCCGCCGCCTCGAAGTAGACCGACACGCGCCCCATCGACACGAACGACGCGGGGAACACGCCCGGCGCCACCGTGGCCACGACGCTGTAGACAAAGGCGGCGGCCGTGCCCAGGCCGATCAGGGTCCACATGTTCGGGCTGCGGTTCGCCACCGACTGCACCGCGCGCACAAAGAACGGCCAGCCGGCCCACAGCACGATGGGAACAGTGAGCACGAGCTCGATCCAGCTTTGCGTGCCCATCTCGAACCACTGCAGGCGGTGGCCGGCCATGGCGAGCACGGTGACGACAACGCTGAGCGGCAGCGTCCAGAAGAAGCGCCGCTTGAAGTCTTTCAGCTCGGGATCTTCGCCCTCGTCGAGGGTCGGCATCTCGGGCTCCAGCGTCATGCCGCACTTGGGGCAGTTGCCCGGGTGGTCCTGCCGGATCTCCGGGTGCATGGGGCAGGTGTAGACCGTGCCTTGCGCGGCGGGCTGCGCGGGGTCCGCGGGCGCATGCCCGTGCGATGCGTGGTGATCGTGGTGGCCGTGATGACCGGGGGGGTGTCCTGCGTGCCTGGTGGACGTGTCGTTCATTCGCGTTCTCCGACAGGAAAGGGGGAAGCCCTTGAGGGGGAAGCGATCAGTGTCCAGGTTGACACGATGTGAAGGTCAAGCCCTGTCGCGCGATCCCCTGGAAGAAAAAGCGCCGGCATGGCGGCCGGCGCGTGAAAGACGCGCGCGCATCACGCTCACTTGCCGGCCTTGCCCACCAGCACCGCGCCCTTCATTCCGGCGTCGTAGTGGCCCGGTTGCAGGCAGCCGAAGTCGACCTTGCCGGCCTGGGTGAACTGCCAGACGATCTCGCCGGTCTTGCCCGCGGCCAGCGTGACCATGTTCGGATCGGCGTGCTCCATCTCGGGGTTCTTCTTCATGGCCTCGTAGTGCGCCAGCAGCGCCTTCTCGGTCCCGAGCACGAGCTCGTGCTTCAGGACGCCGGAGTTCTTGACGACGAAGCGCACCGTCTCGCCCTGCTTGACCTTGATGTCCGCCGGCGTGAAGCGCATCGAGTCCGTCATGTCGACCTGGACCGTGCGCGTCACCTTGGCGGCCACGCCGGGCTTGCCGACGGCGGCCTCGGCATCGTGGCCGTGGCCACCGGCATGGGTGCCCGAAGCAAAGGCGCCGGCAGCGGCCAGTGCGGCTCCTGCGGCGAAAACGGTGTTGCGGAAGGTGTGTGTCATGGTGTCCTTGGAGGTTGCCGGGATGCCGCGACTCTAGGAAGCCAAGCCCGTCCACCACCGATCACCCGGATTACAAAAAAGCAATCTGCGCGCGCGACCTCCGTGCATCGGCGACATGGGCACGGCCTTATTTTGCCCGGGCAAAATACCTCAAAGCTTCCCGGCCGAAGGCACCCGGCCACCCGGTATTTCCCCGGAAAAGCACGTCGGTGCCAAACGGCGGCAAGGGCGCCGCCCTTGAAAGGTCATCGAATGCCCTTATGATTAGCACTCGCTGCTGACGAGTGCTAACAGCCCTCCCATCCAGTCGACAGGTCGCCGGTTTCTCCGGCGCCCGACCACAAACAAACCCGTTTCTTACCCTTCCAGGAGATGCAATGAAACTTCGTCCTTTGGCCGATCGCGTGATCGTCAAGCGTGTTGACAGCGAAACCAAGACCGCCTCTGGCATCGTCATCCCCGACGCAGCCGCCGAAAAGCCCGATCAGGGTGAAGTCCTGGCCGTGGGCCCGGGCAAGCGCAACGACAAGGGCGAACTGGCCGCACTGACCGTCAAGGTCGGCGACCGCGTCCTGTTCGGCAAGTACAGCGGCCAGACCGTCAAGGTCGATGGCGACGAACTGCTCGTGATGAAGGAAGACGACCTGTTCGCAGTCGTCGAGAAGTAATTCTTCTCCTCCTTTCGATCTCATCCAAATTCAATCCATTCGGAGTTAATTCATCATGGCAGCAAAAGACGTAGTCTTCGGCGGAGAAGCCCGCGCACGCATGGTCGAGGGTGTCAACATCCTGGCCAACGCAGTCAAAGTGACCCTGGGCCCCAAGGGCCGCAACGTGGTGCTCGAGCGTTCGTTCGGCGCCCCCACCGTGACCAAGGACGGTGTGTCCGTGGCCAAGGAAATCGAACTCAAGGACAAGCTGCAGAACATGGGCGCCCAGCTCGTGAAGGAAGTGGCCTCCAAGACCAGCGACAACGCTGGTGACGGCACCACGACCGCCACGGTCCTGGCACAAGCCATCGTTCGCGAAGGTTTCAAGCTGGTGGCTGCCGGCATGAACCCGATGGACCTGAAGCGCGGCATCGACAAGGCTGTCACGGCCCTGGTCGCCGAGCTGAAGAAGGCTTCCAAGCCCACCACCACCTCCAAGGAAATCGCGCAAGTCGGCTCCATCTCGGCCAACAGCGACGAAACCATCGGCAAGCTCATCGCTGACGCGATGGACAAGGTCGGCAAGGAAGGCGTGATCACCGTGGAAGACGGCAAGTCGCTGGACAGCGAACTCGACGTCGTCGAAGGCATGCAGTTCGACCGCGGCTACCTGTCGCCCTACTTCATCAACAACCCCGAGAAGCAATCGGCGCTGTTGGACAACCCCTTCGTGCTGCTGTTCGACAAGAAGATCAGCAACATCCGTGACCTGCTGCCGGTGCTGGAGCAAGTCGCCAAGGCGGGCCGTCCGCTGCTGATCATTGCCGAAGAAGTCGAAGGCGAAGCCTTGGCTACGCTGGTCGTGAACACGATCCGCGGCATCCTGAAGGTCGTGGCTGTGAAGGCTCCTGGCTTCGGCGACCGCCGCAAGGCCATGCTGGAAGACATCGCCATCCTGACGGGCGGCAAGGTCATCGCTGAAGAAGTGGGCCTGACGCTCGAAAAGGTGACGCTGGCCGACCTGGGTCAAGCCAAGCGCATCGAAGTGGGCAAGGAAAACACGATCATCATCGACGGCGCTGGCGCTGCTGGTGACATCGAAGCCCGCGTGAAGCAAGTGCGCGTTCAGATCGAAGAAGCGACCAGCGACTACGACCGTGAAAAGCTGCAAGAGCGCGTGGCCAAGCTGGCCGGCGGCGTGGCAGTGATCAAGGTTGGCGCTGCCACCGAAGTCGAAATGAAGGAAAAGAAGGCTCGCGTCGAAGACGCCCTGCACGCCACCCGCGCTGCAGTGGAAGAAGGCGTTGTGGCTGGCGGCGGCGTGGCGCTGCTGCGTGCCAAGCAAGCCGTGGGCGAGTCGGTCAAGGGCGACAACGCTGATCAAGAAGCCGGCATCAAGCTGGTGCTGAAGGCCATCGAAGCGCCCCTGCGCGAAATCGTGAACAACGCCGGCGGCGAAGCCTCGGTGGTGGTGAACGCTGTGCTGGCCGGCAAGGGCAACTACGGCTTCAACGCTGCGAACGACACGTACGGCGACATGCTCGAGCTGGGCATCCTGGACCCGACGAAGGTCACCCGCACCGCACTGCAGAACGCCGCTTCGGTGTCCTCGCTGCTGCTGACGACCGAAGCCATGGTTGCTGACGCACCCAAGGACGAGTCCGGCGCCGGCGGCGGTGGCATGCCCGACATGGGCGGCATGGGCGGCATGGGCGGCATGGGCATGTAATTTCGCTCGCCCCCAGGCTGCGCGGCACTTCGTGTCCGCTACGCCAACCCCCTACCGGGGCAACACCTGCGGCCCGGCAAAGCCGGTTCCGTGGTGTTTCGCGAAATAGAAAAAAGCCCCGCTTCGGCGGGGCTTTTTTCATGGGGCAATCAGATGCGCTCGCTTATCGAAACTGGTCGCGCAGCGCCATGTACAGCACCTGGAATCGCGCATGCCGCGTCCTGTGCCCATCGGCCCCTTCGGACGAAGGCACCAGTTGCTGCTTGACCGGCGGCAGCGTGCACACCTCGGCCACCGCGCCGCCATCGGCCAGCCATGCCAGGCGCGCCGCACCGAGCGCCCCGCCCGTCTCGCTGCCTGCGTAGAGCGTGAGCTCGACCTGGAAGATGTCGGCCAGCAACTGGCCCCACCAGATGCTGCGCGCACCGCCGCCCACCAGCGCGACTTCGCGCAGCGGCATGTCGGCCGGCAAGCGCAGCGTGTCGAAGCCATCGCGCAGCCCGAAGCTCACGCCCTCGACCACGGCATAGGCGATCTCCGCGGGGCCGTGCGCATGCGTGAGGCCGAACAGCACCCCTTGCGCATTCGGGTTGTTGTGCGGCGAACGCTCGCCCGACAGGTACGGCAGGAACAGCGGGCAACGCGCCCGGTCCGCCAGCGCGACCGACGCCGCGGCTTCGAGCAACGCCGCCTCGTCCGCGAACTTGAAGGTCTTCGCCGCCCAGCTCACCGCGCTCGCGGCCGAGAGCATCACCGACATCTGGTGCCAGCGCCTGGGCAGCGCGTGGCAGAAGGCGTGCATTGCCTGCGCGGGGTTCGGCAGGAAGCGGTCGGTCGAGACGAACACCACGCCCGACGTGCCGAGCGAGACGAAGCCCTGCCCCGGCTCCACGAGCCCCATGCCGACCGCACTGGCGGCGTTGTCGCCCGCGCCGCCGGCGATCTTCACGCCCTCGCGCAGCCCCCAGCGCGCCGCCAGTTCCGGCTTGAGCAGCGCGGAGACTTCACTGCCCTCGACCAGCCGCGGCATGTGATCGCGCGTGAGCCCCGTGGCGGCGAGCAGTTCGTCGGACCAGTCGCGCGCGCCCACGTCGAGCCACAGCGTGCCGGCCGCGTCGGACATCTCGCTGACCGCCTCGCCGCTGAGCATGAAGCGCAGCCAGTCCTTGGGCAGCAGCACGCGCGCCACGCGGGCGAAGACCTCGGGCTCGTGCTCGCGCACCCACAGCAGCTTGGGCGCGGTGAAGCCGGGCATCGCGAGGTTGCCCGCGATCTCGCCCAGGCGCGGCACGGCGCGCGTGAGCGCCTCGCACTGCGCACCGCTGCGGCCGTCGTTCCAGAGGATGGCCGGGCGCAGCACCTCGCCCGCCGCGTCGAGCAGCGTGGCGCCGTGCATCTGGCCCGACAAGCCGATGGCGCGCACCTGCAGCAGCGCCTCGGCGTGCGTGGTGTGCAGCTCGGCCATGACCGCCTCGAGCGCCTGCCACCACTGGGCAGGCGCCTGCTCGGACCACAGCGGTTGCGGCCGGTCGACCGTGAGCGGCGCGCGTGCCACGCCGACGATGCGGTGATCGTCCGCGAGCAGCAATGCCTTGAGCTCGGACGTGCCGAGGTCGAGTCCCAGATACAAGATGGTCTCCCTGATGGCGCCTTCGGAGCGGGCGCGTTCGCCTTGAAAGAAGTCAGCCGAAGCGCGTGTCGGCCTGGCGCCTGAACTCGCTCGGCGTCATGCCCTTGATTTCGAGAAAGCGCCGGTTGAAGTTCGCCACGTTGTTGAAGCCCACCTGGTAGCAGATGTCGGTCACGTAGTGGTCGGTCTGCATCAGCAGGTGGCAGGCGCTGTTGATGCGCACGCGGTTCACGAAGTCGGTGAAGCTGTTGCCCGTCGAACGGCGGAAGAAGCGGCTGAAGCGGCTCTCGCTCATGCCCAGCTCGGCGGCCACGTCCGACATCGAGATCGAGTCGGTCATGTTGTTGGTGATGCGGTTCACGATGTCGTTGATCTGGTCGACCTGCGCATCGCCGTCGCTGCCCTGCACGCCCTGCATCTGCACGCTCGACAGCAGCCGGTAGTCGGTGCACTGCGCCAGGTCGGCCATGAACTCGCAGAACAGGCCCAGGCGGCGCACGCCGCGCGCGGCCTTGATGGCGTCCCAGTGCGCCAGCGCCTGTTCCGACATGCCGAAGAACTCGATGCCGTGGCGCGCGCGGTCGAGCAGCGGCATCACGTCGCGCAGCTCGGGAATCTCGGCGGCCGCGCGTTCGATGGGCTCGTGGCGGAACTGGATCACGCGGTCGCGCCCGGCGGCGCCTTCTTCGGGCACGTCCAACGAGATCCAGTTGTGCGGCAGGCGCGGCCCGCACAGCACGAGGTGGCCGGGCTGGAACGGCCCGATCCAGTCGCCGATGAAGGCCTTGCCCGAGGTCTCGGTGATCAGGTGCAGCTCGTAGTCTTCATGGAAGTGCCATCGCACCAGCGGGCTCGGAAAGCCGTGCGCGAGGCAGCGCACCAGGCCGGTTTCTTCCGGGGCCTCGTAGCCCAGCGACGGGGAGCGCGCGAAATCGCGCTCCAGCTCGGGTTGACGTTGGCGAGGGATCGCGCGTTTGCGGGTGGTCGTGGTCATGGCGGCACGGATCGATCAGGGCCGGGAAGCGACGGCCTCGTTGTCTTCCTGCGAAAGCGCCGTGCGAACGGCTTCCAGCGTCGGTGGATCGGCGCCCTCGCGGGTGCAGTTCAGGGCCGCGGCGGTGGCGGCAAAGCGCATCACGGCACGCCAGGCGTCGTCGCCCAGTTCGGCCAGTTGCGCCGGATGCTCGACGCCATGCGCCAGCAGCGCCACGGACAGCCCGGCGGTGAAGGTGTCGCCCGCGCCGATGGTGTCGACCACCTCGACGCGCGGCGCGGCCACGGTGAGCGGCGCGCTGCCGGTGCGCCACAGCGTGGCGCCGGCACCGCCGCGCGTGACGACCACGGCGCGCGCGCCGGCCGTGAGGCATTCGGCCGCGAGCGCATCCACGGGCCGCCCGGGGGCGAGCAGCGCGGCGTCTTCGTCGCTGAGCTTGACCAGGTCGGCCATGGCGAACCACTCGCCGACGCGGGCGCGGTAGGCGGCCATGTCCGGGATCAGGCTGGGCCGCACGTTGGGATCGAACACGATCACGCAGCGCCCCGTGTGGGCGGCCACGAGGTCGGCGATGCGCGACGACGCCGGCTCCTGCAGCAGCGAGATCGAGCCGAAGTGCAGGAAGCGGCATTCCGCGGGCAGCTGCGGCAGCGGCTCGGGCGCCCAGGTCGCGTCGGCGCTGCCGCGCGTGTAGAAGGCGTAGCGGTTGGTCTGCGGCGTGCGCTCGACGAACGCCAGCGTCGACGGCGCGTCGCTGCGCAAAATGAGCCGGGTGTCGACGCCGTTGCGTTCGAGAAAGGCCATCAGCCGTTCGCCGAACAGGTCGATCGACAGCTGCGTGAGAAAGCCGGTCGGCTGCCCCAGCCGCGCGCAGGCCACGGCCGTGTTCAGCGGCGAGCCGCCCTCATGGCCGAGGAACGCCAGAGTGCCGCCTTCGCCGGCGGTGAAATCGATCAGGGCCTCGCCCGTGAGTGCAATGCGCATGGTGCTTGGATTTTCTTCTTCTGTCAGGGCAAGGCGCGGGCGTCGGCCAGGAAACCCGCTTCGGCAGCCAGGGTGGCGGGATGGTCGAGCAGCTCGGCAAACAGGCGCGGCGGGATCGTGATGGCGCCCACGCCCAGCCCCAGCAGCGCCAGGTAGGCCGCGCGAGAACGGATGCTCGCCACCAGCAGCCGCGTGCGGGGCGAAGGCCGTTGCGCCACCAGCGACTGCATCTGCGCGATGAGCGCCAGCCCGTCGATGCCGGCGTCTTCGAGCCGGCCGAGGTATGGCGCCGCATAGGCCGCGCCCAGTTGCGCGGCGAAGTGCGCCTGCTCGGGCGCGTACACGGCGGTCCAGGTGACGGGCACGCCCTGGGCGATGAGCCGCGCGCCGGCATCCAGGCCTTGGCGCGTGGCAGGAATCTTGATGACGAGCTGGCCGGGGTCGAACTGCGGCAGCAGGACGGCGGCGTCTTCCAGCATGCCCTCGACCTCGCTCGAATACACCTGGGCCTGCACCTGGCGCGCGCCCAGGTCGATGCAACGTTTCAGCAGACCGGGCACACCAGCGCGGCCCACGCCGGCACGTTGCAGCAGCGTCGGGTTGGTCGTCACGCCGTGCACCACCGGGTGCGGCAGGCAGGCCTGCAGCTCGGCCAGGTCGGCGCTGTCGAGGTACAGGTGGAAGTCGTCGTTCATGCGAAAGGAAGGTGGGTTCAGCTCATGACATTGCCGCCGTCGACATTGAGGGTCTGCGCCGTGATGTAGCGCGCCTCGTCGCTGGCGAGAAACACCGCCGCCCCGGCAATGTCGCCCGGCACGCCCATGCGCCCGAGCGGCACGGCGAGGCCGACACGCCGCTTCTTCTCGCCCGGCGCCAGCCCCTCGGCCTTGGCGAACAGGCTGTCGACATGGTCCCACATCGGCGTGTCGACCACACCGGGGGCGATGCCGTTGACGCGGATGCCGTGCGGCGCCATGGCCAGCGCGGCGCTCTGCGTGTAGCTGATGACGGCCGCCTTGGTCGCGCAGTAGTGCGACACCAGCGCCTCGCCGCGGCGCCCGGCCTGCGAGGCCATGTTGATGACCGACGCGCCCGGCGTGCCGGCCTCGACCATGTGGCGCAGCACGGCCTGCATCACGAAGAACATGCCCTTCACGTTGACCGCGAAGAGCTTGTCGAACGAGGCTTCGTCGCTGTCGAGCAGCGGCGCGAGATCGAACACGGCGGCGTTGTTGAAGAGCGTGTGGACGGGACCGAAGGCGACCTGCGCCTCGGCCAGCATGTGCGCGATGGCCTGCGTGTCGGTCACGTCGGCCGCGATGTAGGCGAGCGCGTAGGGATGGGCTTGCTGCAGCGCGCGCACGGCCTCGGGCGCGGCGGTCGCGCGGTCGATCACGCTGCAGCGCGCGCCTTCGGCGATGCAGGCCTCGGCGACGGCGAGGCCGATGCCGCCGCCAGCACCGGTCAGCAGCACATGGCGGTCTTGCAGGCGGCCGCTCATGGCGCGGCCTTCTCTTCAATGAAGCGCGCCACACGCTCACCGGCACGGCGCACCGCATCGACCAGCCGCGCATCGCCCGCGAGGCTGCCCCACAGCCCGACATCGGCGCACAGCGCCGCCACCGGGTCGGCCGCGTCGCACATGGCATGCGCCACGGCATCGTCCATGCTCTGGTCCTGGTAGGCATAGGGCAGCGCGCCCCGGTGCCAGCGCTGCAGGAACGCGAGGAACAGCGCGGGCAGCATCGCCACGCTGTCGATGCCCTGCCCGGCTGCCAGGCGCTCGCGCACGGTCGGCGCGATGAAGCCCGGGATCTTCGAGAAGCCGTCGGCCGCCACGCGCTGGTTGGTGTCGCGGATCGCAGGGTTGCCGAAGCGGTCGAGCACCACGTCGCGGTAGGCCGCGAGGTCGATCGGGCTCGGGCTCAGGCACGGAATGACGTCGTCGGTCACGTAGTCGAAGGCCATCTGGCGGATGGCAGCGTCGTGCGTGCCTTCGTGGATGAAGCCCAGCCCCGCCAGCGTGCCGGCCCAGGCGATGCAGCTGTGCGTGGCGTTGAGGATGCGGATCTTGGCTTCTTCGTAAGGCTGCACCGACTCGACCAGCTCCACGCCCACGCGCCCCCAGTCGGGCCGGCCGGCGATGAAGTCGTCTTCGATCACCCACTGGATGAAGCTCTCGCCCGTGACCGCCGCGCCGTCGTCGCGGCCCGTGGCGGCGCGCACGCGCGCGCGCAGCTCGGGCGGCGGGCGCGGCGTGATGCGGTCGACCATCGCGTTCGGGCAGCGGGTGTTGGCATCGACCCAGGCCTGCAGCGGCGCGTCGCCGACGAGTGCGATGAACTCGAGCAGGCCCGCGCGAAAGCGGTCGCCGTTGTGGCGCAGGTTGTCGCAGTTCAGCAGCGTCACGGGGCCCGCCTGCGCGGCATGCCGTGCTCGCAGGATCGCGCAGACCGCGCCGTAGATCGTCTCGCCGGCCTCGCCGCGCCGCGCGCGTTCGATGTCGGCCGCGAGGTCGGCGAACGACAGGTCGAGCTTGCCCTTGGTGTCGAGGTAGTAGCCGGCCTCGGTCACGGTGAAGGAGACGATGCGCGTGGACGGCGCCGCGCCGCGCGCGATCACCGGGGCCAGCGAGGGCTCGTACGGCAGCACTTCGCGGATCGCTTCGATCTGCTCGTAGCGGTACTCGCCGGCCGGCGACACGGTCTCGAGCGTGTAGCGCCCGCCCTGGGCCTGCAATGCCGCGACGACCTCGGCCATGTCGGGCCGGATGTTGGCGCCCGACAGCGACCAGCGGGTGTCGCCCGCATCGATCAGCCGCTGCAGGTAGACGGCCTGGTGGGCGCGGTGGAACGAGCCGAGGCCGAGGTGAAGCACCGTGAATTCCGAAGGCGCCGGTGGGGTGGGCACGAGGCCCGCTGCTGCGAGGGTCACGGGGAAGGTCCGTTGAAAGTGAGGGGCGTCGGATCAGGCGGCCACAGCGCGGCCTTCGCGGCTGAACAGGTGCAGCACGGACGGGTCGAGCTCGACCGCCACGTCGTCGCCGGCCTGCAGCGGCGTGCGTTCGTTCTGGCGCGCGATGAGCGGCACGCCGCCCACGTCCACGTGGATCAGCGTGTCAGCGCCCAGCGCCTCGATGAGCTCGACGCGGCCCGGCACGCCGGCGGCCGCGCCCTGCTTCGGATGCACGCGCAGGCCTTCGGGGCGCACGCCCAGGAAGCCGTCGCTGGGCAGGCGCCCACCGGTGGCGGCGGAAAAACTCGGGATCGCACTCGCCGCCACCATGTTCATCGACGGCATGCCGATGAACTGCGCGACGAACTGGTTGGCGGGGCGGTCGTACAGCTCCAGCGGCGTGCCGACCTGTTCGATGAGCCCGTCTTTCAGCACCACCACGCGGTCGGCCAGCGTCATGGCCTCGACCTGGTCGTGCGTGACGTAGATGGTGGTGGCGCCGAGCGCCCGGTGCAGCTTGTGGATCTCGACGCGCGTGTTGCCGCGCAGCGCCGCATCGAGGTTCGACAGCGGCTCGTCGAAGAGGAACACCTTGGGCGCACGCACGATCGCGCGCCCGATGGCCACGCGCTGGCGCTGGCCGCCCGACAAGTCTTTCGGCGTGCGGTCCAGGTACTGCGTGAGGTTCAGCGTCTTGGCCGCGTACTCGACCTTCGTCTTGATCTCGTCCTTGGCCACGCCCGCGAGCTTCAGCGCGAAGGACATGTTGTCGTACACGCTCATGTGCGGGTACAGCGCGTAGCTCTGGAACACCATCGCCAGGTCGCGCTTGCCCGAAGGCGTCCAGGTGATGTCCTTGCCGTCGAGCAGCAGGTTGCCGCTGGTGATGGGTTCGAGCCCCGCGATCAGCCGCAGCAGCGTCGACTTGCCGCAGCCCGAAGGCCCGACGAAGACGATGAACTCGCCCTTCTGGATCTGCAGGTCGACGCCCTTGATGATGTGGACGTCGCCAAAGCTCTTCTTGATGTTCTTGAGTTCGAGGTAGGCCATGAGATGTCTCCCTTTCTTTACTTGACGGCGCCGAAGGTCAGGCCCTGCACGAGCTGCTTCTGGCTGAACCAGCCGAACACGACGATGGGCGCGATGGCCATCAGCGAGGCGGCCGACAACTTGGCCCAGAACAGGCCTTCGGGGCTGGAGTACGAGGCGATGAGCGTGGCCAGCGTGCCGGCCTTGGCGGAGGTGAGGTTCAACGCCCAGAAGGCCTCGTTCCAGCTCAGCACCAGGCACAGGAGGCCGGTCGATGCGAGCCCGCCGACCGACAGCGGCATCACGACGTGGCGGAACTCGGTCCACAGGCTCGCGCCGTCCATGCGCGCAGCCTCGAGGATCTCGTTCGGAATGTCCTTGTAGGCGCTGTAGAGCATCCACACCATGATCGGCAGGTTCGACAGCGTGAACACGATGGTGAGCGCGGTGAGCGAGTCCAGCATGCCCGCGGTCTGCGCGAGCACGTAGATCGGCACCAGCGCACCGACGGCCGGCATCATCTTGGTGGAGAGCATCCACATGAGGATGTCGCGCGTCTTCTTCGTGCGAAAGAACGCCATCGAGTACGCGGCGGGTGCGGCGATCAGCAGGCCCAAGATGGTCGAGCCCAGGCTGGTGATGAGCGAGTTGCGCGCATACAGCAGGTAGTCGCTGCGACGCTGCACCTCGCCGAAGTTGTCGAGCGTGGGCTCGAAGATGAACAGCGGCGGCACGTGAATGGCCTGCAGCTCCGTCTTGAAGGCCGTGAGGAACAGCCAGCCGAGCGGGAAGAACAGAAGCAGCGCCACGGCCCACGCACCGACGGTGCGCAGCAGCTGGGGAAGGAAGTTGCTGGGTTGCATGGTCGTTCCTTCAGTCCAGGTTCTTGCCGATGATGCGGATCAGGAACACCGCGACGATGTTGGCCAGCACCACCGCGAACAGCGCACCGGCCGACGCCACGCCCACGTCGAAGTTCATGAGCGACTGCTTGAAGATCATGTAGGTCATGTTCGTGCTCTCGTTGCCCGGGCCGCCATTGGTGGTGATGGCGATCTCGGCGAACACGCTGAGCAGGAAGATCATCTCGATCATGATCACCACGGCCATCGGGCGGCCCAGGTGCGGAATGGTGAGATAGAAGAAGCGCTGGAACGAACTCGCGCCGTCCATGCGCGCGGCTTCCATCTGTTCGCGGTCCAGCGACTGCAGCGAGGTGATGAAGATCAGGCAGGCGAAGGGCAGCCATTGCCAGGCCACCATGATGATCACGGAGAACAGCGGCACGTCGGTGAGCCAGTCGACCGGCTGCGCGCCGAAGAAGCGCCACACGTCGGCCAGGATGCCGTAGATGGGGTTCATCATCATGTGCTTCCACAGCAGCGCATTCACTGCGGGCATGACGAAGAAAGGCGAGATCAGCAGCACGCGCACGATCCCGCGGCCCGGGAAGGGTTCGTTCACCAGCAGCGCGAGCAGCACGCCGAACACCACCGTGATGACGATCACGCTGCCGATCAGCAGCAGCGTGTTCCACGTGGCCGGCCAGAAGTCGGGGTCGGTGACGAAGTAGTGAAAGTTCTCGATGCCCGCGAACGTGCGTTCGCCGGGCTGCATGAGGTTGTAGTTCACGAAGGAGAAGTACAACGTCATCAGCAGCGGCACGATCATCCACAGGAAGAGCGTGAGCACGGCGGGCGCCATGAGGGCGCGGGGCAGGAGTCTTTTCATGGTCTGTTCCTCTCAGGCTGCGGCCCTCTCCCCGCGGGGAGAGGGGAAGAAGCGCGGCTTACTTGTAGTAGCCCGCTTTCTTCATTTCGCGTTCCGCAGCGAGCTGCGAGGTCTTCAGCGCCTGGTCGACCGTGACCTTGCCCGACAGCGCCGCGCTCATCTGCTGGCCCACCGCCACGCCGATGGCCTGGAACTCGGGAATGGCCGCGTACTGCACGCCCACATACGGCGACTTGGGCAGCGTGCTGTCGCTGAGGTTCGCGCTGTCGATGGCCTTCTTCTCGGCGGCGGCGAACTTGGCGACCTTCTGGAACTCGGGGTTCGCGTAGGTCGACTTGCGCGTGCCGGTGGGCACCGTGCCCCAGCCGTGTTCCTTGGCCACGAGGTTGACGTACTCCTTGGAGGTCGCCCACTTCACGAAGGTCTGCGCGGCGGCGCCCTTGGTCGAGCTGGCGGGAATGGCCAGGTTCCAGGTCCACAGCCAGTTGGCGCCCTTGGGTGTCACGGCGACGGGTGCCTGTGCGAAGGCCACCTTGTCGGCCACCTTCGACTGCTTGGGGTCGCTGATGAACGAAGCGGCGATGGTCGCGTCGACCCACATGCCGCACTTGCCTTCGTTGAAGAGCGCGAGGTTCTCGTTGAAGCTGTTGGCCGAGGCGCCCGGCGGGCCGTAGGCCTTCATGAGGTCGACGTAGAAGTTGATCGCGTCCTTCCAGGGCTTGGTGTCGATCTGCGGCTTCCACTGCATGTCGAACCACTGGCCGCCGTTGGTGTTGACCAGCGTGGTCAGGAAGGCCATGTTGTCGCCCCAGCCCGGCTTGCCGCGCAGGCACATGGCGTACAGGCCGCCCTTGGGGTCATGGATCTTGCCGGCCAGCTCCTTCACCTGCGCCCAGGTGGGCTGCTCGGGCATCTTGAAGCCGACCTTGTCGGCCAGGTCCTTGCGGTACATGAGCATCGAGCTCTCGCCGTAGAACGGGGCGGCGTACAGCTTGCCTTCGTGCGACAGGCCGGCGCGGATGGCGGGCAGCAGGTCGTCGGCGTCGTAGGCGGCATCGGTGGCGATGGGCTGCAGCCAGCCCTTCTTCGACCAGATCGGCGCCTCGTACAGGCCGATGGTCATCACGTCGAACTGGCCGCCCTTGGTGGCGATGTCGGTGGTCACGCGCTGGCGCAGCGTGCCTTCCTCGAGCGTGACCCACTTGAGCTTGATGTCGGGGTTGGCCTTTTCGAAGAAGGGCGTGAGCTTCTGCATCTCGATCATGTGGCCGTTGTTGACGGTCGCGATCACGAGTTCGGTGGCGGCGTGGGACACAAGGCCCGTGCCGATGAGTGCGAGGGCGAGGCCCGCTTTCAGAAAGCGCTTCATGGTGTCTCCTTGGGTGAGCGACGCCTCGGTATCGTGGTCGCCGTGCCCGGATTCTGGAGAAACGCGCTTGCGATTTTGGTATTTCGAGCAGCCCAACCAGTACTCTCTTGCACCAGTTGGCTAGTGAAATCCCTAGTTAACGCAATTCAGGATGGAAAAACGTCCGACTGAAGTTCTCGCCCGTCACGCGTGCCCACCCAGCAGCTGGCGCCGGAACTGCGCCGCCGCCGGCGACAGCGCCCGGTCCTCGCGGGTGATGAGGCAGATCGGCGGCACGCGCACCGGCAGCTCGACCGGCACGGTGCGCAGCACGCCCAGCCGGCCGTAGTGGTTGGCCTGCGAGGCCGGCATGACGGCGGCCATGTCGGAGTTCTCCAGCAGCGCCGTGATCGCGATGGGCGATGCCGTTTCGATGATGTCCAGCCGCGCCTGGATGCCCGCCTCGCGCATCGCCGCCTCGAAGCGCCCGCGCTGCGGCGAGCCCGGCGGCTGCAGCACCCACGACCAGGTCGCCATCTCGGCCAGCGTGACCGTGGCCGCGCGCTCGAACACCGGGTGCGCCGCGCGCACCACGACCACCTGCGACTCGCCCAGGAGCGGCACGCTCGCGTACTTCGCCTCGTCGTGGCCGTCGGTGAGGCGGCCCAGCACGAGGTCGACGTCGCCCTGCTCCAGCTGCGCCTGCATCAGGTCGCTGGTCTCGACCACCACCGACACGGCCACCTGCGGATGGCGCAGGTGGTACGCAACCAGCGCCGGCGCCAGCAGCTCGGGCACGGCGCCCGGCACGCTGCCCACGCGCAGCGCACCGCTCAGGCCGGAACGCAGCGCGAGCATTTCCTCGCGCGCGGTGCCGAAGTCGCTGAGCACGCGGTGGGCGTAGCGGATCAGGATCTCGCCGTAGGGCGTGGGCGCCATGCCGCGCGCCAGGCGCTCGAAGAGCTGTTCGCCCAGCGACTCCTCCAGCTGCTGCAGCAGCTTGGTGGCCGCCGGCTGGCTGATATTCATCGCCTCGGCCGCGCGGCCGAGGTGGCGGTGCGCATCGAGCCGGGCCAGCAAAAGCAGCTGGCGCGGCCTCACATGCAGCATCAGCGAAGCGTCGGTGAGGCCGGGTTTCATGCACAAAAGTATATGGAGCTTCGGCCTTTTTCGATTGGATCGCGCGACAGAAGCTCCGTAGGCTCGGGCCCACAACAAGCAGGAGACGACGCGATGACCCTCTTTCCCCTGGCCCGCGGTGCCGGCCTGGCGGCGCTCTTGGCGCTGGCCGCCTGCCTGAGCGCGGGTGCGCAGCCGGCCTACCCCGACAAGCCGCTGCGCATCCTGGTCGGCGCCTCGCCGGGCGGCGGCACCGACATCCTCGCGCGCGTGCTGGCCGACAAGTTCGCGCCCGTGCTCAAGCAGCCCGTGACGGTGGAGAACCGCCCCGGCGCATCGAACACCATCGCCGGCGAACTCACGGCCCGCGCGCCGGCCGACGGCGCCACGCTGCTGCTGGCCACCAACACGGCGCAGGCCGTGGCGCCGCACATCCTCAAGCTCAAGTACGACCCGCTGAAAGACCTGCAACCCATCGGCCTCGTGGCCGTGATGCCCAACGTGCTGGTGGTGTCGGCCAGCTCGCCCTACAAGTCGGTGAAGGACCTGCTGGCCGCGATGGCCGCGAAGCCCGGCGGCTTCAAGTACGCGTCGTCGGGCATCGGCAGCACGCAGCACGTGGGCGGCGAAGCCTTCAACCTGGCCACGGGCATGACCTCGATCCACGTGCCCTACAAGGGCAGCTCGCAGGCGCACATCGACATCATCTCGGGCGAGGTCGAGATGATGTTCGACAGCACCTCGTCGGCCATGGGCCAGATCCGCGCCGGCAAGTTCCGCGCACTGGCCGTGAGCGCGCCGCAGCGCTCGCCCGAGCTGCCCGATGTGCCGACGCTCGCCGAGCAAGGCGTCAAGGGCGCCGACGTGTCGACCTGGTACGGCCTGTACGTGACGGCCGGCACGCCGCGTCCGGCGGTCGAGCGGCTGAGCGCCGAACTCACGCGCACGATGGGCCTGGCGGACGTGCAGTCGCGCATCAAGGCCCTGGGCGGCGAGCCCGGCACGCTGACCGGCGAACCCTTCGCGGCGATGAACCGGCAGGAGTTCGACCACTACGGCCGGCTCGTGCGCGACGCGCGCATCAAGGCCGAGTGAGGCCGTCTCTTCCCCCTTCTTCTTTCCTCAGACATCCGACCATGCCCACCCCCTCCTCCACCCCGCGCGTGACCTCCGCCAAACCCCGCATCGCCGTGCTGCTCGGTGACCCCAGCGGCGTCGGCCCCGAGATGGCCGTGAAGCTGCTGGCACGCCAGCGCAACCTCGACGCCGCGCGCGTGCTGCTGATCGCCGACCCCGTCGTGCTGGCCGCGGGCGAGCGCGTGGCGGGCGCGAAGCTGGCACCGCTGCAGGTGAACACCCTCGACAGCCTGCGCTTCGAGGACGGCCGCCCGAGCCTCCTCGTGCGCGACTGGATGGCGGGCGAGGAGCCAGTGCTCGGCGAATCGAACGAGCGCTCGGGCCGGGCCTCGTTCGAAGCGCTGGAGCTGGCCACGCAGGCCGTGCGAAACGGCCAGGCCGACGCGATCCTCTTCGCGCCGCTCAACAAGCATTCGCTGCGCCTGGGCGGCCTCGTGCACGAGGACGAGCTGCGCTACATGCAGGAGCGCTTCGCCGTCACCGGCTTCGTCTGCGAGTTCAACCTCACCGGATCGCTGTGGACCTCGCGCGTGACCTCGCACATTCCGCTGAAGGACGTGGCGCGGCACATCACGGTGGAAGGCGTGCGCGACGCCGTGAAGATCATCGCGTCGGCACTGCGCCGCGCCGGTGTGGCACACCCGCGCATCGCCGTGACCGGGCTCAACCCGCACGCGGGCGACGGCGGCTCGATCGGCATGGAAGAGATCGAGATCATCGCGCCCGCCATCGAACAGCTGCGCACCGAAGGCCACGACGCGCGCGGCCCCTTCTCGCCCGACACCGTGTTCATCGGCGCACGGCGCGGCGACGTGGACGCGGTGGTGTCGATGTACCACGACCAGGGCCAGATCGCGATGAAGCTCATGGGCTTCGAGCAGGGCGTGACCTTGCACGGCGGCCTGCCCGTGCCCGTGGCCACCTCGGCCAGCGGCAGCGCCTTCGACATCGCCGGCCAGGGCGTGGCGCAGATCGAAGGGCTGCAGCAGGCTTTCGACCTGTGCGTGCGGATGGCAAGCGGTGCGCTAACGCCTGCATCCGTCGAAGCGGCAGTGGCCTGAGCCTGGCGCCCCAAAGAAAAAGGGCCGCGTGTGCGGCCCTTTGAAGGAAAAAGCTCAGGCGCTCGGCGGTTCGCCGTAGGCGTTGCTCTCCGGCTGCGACGGCTGAACGAAGAAATAGATCAGCACCAGATTGATCAGCGGGATGATCGACAGCAGCAAGAACCAGCCGCTCTTGCCGATGTCGTGCAGGCGGCGCACGCCCACCGCGAGGGCGGGCAGAAGCAGGGCCAGCGCTGCAATGAAGTACACGTACTCATGGATCAGGCCCGTCACGACGAGCACGCCGAACTGGGCCAGAAAAAACCACCAGAACTCGGAACGCGACGCACGACCCGTGAAATCGGTGTACTTGGCGATGCACGTCTTGACCGCTGTTTGAAAGTCCATTGACTCGCTCCTCTTGATGAATCCCAGGGAAATTTCCCCGGGGCCATCATATCGGCGCACTGTGCAACGACAAACTCGGCCAAACCGGCCACCGCGCTGCAAACCAATGGCCTAAAGGCCTAGTGAATAGAGCCTTTGGCCAAGGCTCGCAAGGCTTGCAGTGACGTGCGCCGTCAGGTGCTCAGCCGCTGCAGCAGGCCGGCCGTCGAGGCATCGAGCCCCGAGACATCGCCCGAGGCCAGGCGCGGTTCGATGTCGCGCGCCAGCACCTTGCCGAGCTCGACGCCCCACTGGTCGAAGCTATTGATGCCCCACAGCGCGCCGCTGGTGAACACGCGGTGCTCGTACATCGCGAGGAAGGCGCCCAGCGCTTCGGGCGTGAGCTTCTCGAACACGAAGAAGGTGCTCGGCCGGTTGCCCGGGAAGTTCTTGTGGCCGCCCTCGTCGAGCTTGCCGACCATCAGCGCCTGCGCCTGCGCGAGCGCGTTGGCCAGCAGCTTGGGGTGGTGGCCGTCGAGGTCGTGCGAGGCGTCGCGCACCGCCATGAACTCGAGCGGGATCACGTCGGTGCCCTGGTGCAGCATCTGGAAGTAGGCGTGCTGCCCGTTGGTGCCGGGCTCGCCCCAGAGCACGGGCGAGGTGCCGAAGGCCAGCGGCGCGCCGCTCGCGTCGACCTGCTTGCCGTTGCTCTCCATCTCGAGCTGCTGCAGGTAGGCCGGCACGCGCTTCAGGGCGCTGTGGTACGGCGCGATGCTGCGGCTCGTGAAGCGGTGGAAGTTGCGGTACCAGACGTCGAGCAGGCCCAGGCGCACGGGCAGATTCTGCTCGAGCGGCGCGGTGCGGAAGTGCTCGTCCATCGCGTGCGCGCCCGCCAGCAACCGGCGAAAGCCGTCGGCACCGATGGCCAGCGCGATCGGCAGGCCGATGGCCGACCACAGCGAGTAGCGGCCGCCCACCCAGTCCCAGAAGCCGAAGGTGGTGTCGATGCCGAACTGCTTCGCGGCCTCGACGTTGGTGGTGAGCGCGGCGAAGTGGCCGGCGATGTCGGTGCCACCCGACTGTTCGTACCAGCGCTTGGCCGAGAGCGCGTTGGTCATCGTCTCGGCCGTGGTGAAGGTCTTGGAGGCGACCAGGAACAGCGTGTGCTCGGGCGCCAGGCCCTTGAGCACGCCCGCCAGTTCGTGGCCGTCGACGTTCGAGACGAAGTGAAAGCGCTTGCCTGGCGCCACGAACTCCGCGAGGGCCAGCACGGCCATCTGCGGGCCGAGGTCGGAGCCGCCGATGCCGATGTTGACCACGTCGGTGATCGTGTGGTCGCTGCGCACCTTCTCGGCGTAGGCCAGCATGGCGTCGAGCGTGGCGTGCACCTCGCGCAATTCGTGGGCTGTCTGGCGGCCGGTGGCAGCATCGGCCGGCGCGCGCAGCAGCGTGTGCAGCACGGCGCGGTCTTCGGTGTTGTTGATGTGCGCGCCCGCGAACATGGCGTCGCGGTGGGCCTCGAGGCCGCATTCGCGCGCCAGCGTGAACAGCAGCGCCTCGGTGCGCGCGTCGATGAGGTTCTTCGACAGGTCGGCGAAAACGTGCGGCGCCTCCTGGCTGAAGCGCGCGAAGCGCCCGGCGTCCTCCACGAAGGCATGGCGAAGGTCGAACTGGCGACCGGCCGTGTCGAAGCTGGACTGCAGTTGCGCCCAGGCCGGCGCGCGGTCACAGCGCAGGGTCATGGTCATGTTTACTTGCCGCTTTCCTGCATGAGCTTTTCGAGCTTCACGGCGTCGGCCGCGAAGGCGCGGATGCCTTCGGCGAGCTTCTCGGTGGCCATGGCGTCTTCGTTGAGCGCGAAGCGGAAGCCCGCCTCGTCGTAGCCCACCTTCTCTGCGTTGCCGCTCGCGGCAGCCTTGGCGTCGAGCGCGTGCGTGAGCGGCTCGTTGCTCGCGGCCAGCTCGGCCAGCAGCTCGGGGCTGATGGTCAGCAGGTCGCAGCCAGCGAGCGCCTGGATCTGCCCCACGTTGCGGAAGCTCGCGCCCATGACCTCGGTCTTGATGCCCTGCTGCTTGTAGTAGTTGAAGATTTCGCGCACCGACTTCACGCCCGGGTCGTTGGCGCCCGCGCTGGCGGCTTCGTCCCACTTCGCGCCGGCCGACTTCTTGTACCAGTCGTAGATGCGGCCCACGAAGGGCGAGATGAGCTGCACGCCGGCCGCGCCGCAGGCCACGGCCTGCGCGAACGAGAACAGCAGCGTGAGGTTGGTGCGGATGCCCTTCTGCTCGAGCAGGCGCGCGGCCTCGATGCCTTCCCAGGTGGAGGCGACCTTGATCAGCAGGCGCTTCTCGGTGTCGATGCCTTCGGCCTTGTACAGCGCCACGATGCGCTCGCCGCGGGCCACGGTGGCGGCGGTGTCGAACGACAGGCGTGCGTCGACTTCGGTGGACACGCGGCCCGGGATGATGGAGAGGATTTCGGTGCCGAAGCGCACCAGCAGGCGGTCGATGACCTCGTCGAGCGGCTTGCCGGCATGGGCCTTCACGGCTTCATCGAGCAGCGGCCGG
>NZ_JBYSZY010000045.1:0-48950 GCF_058787635.1 Variovorax sp. FW305-3-2-15-B-LB1
ACCTCGCACCGCGGCCGTTTTGGAACGGCCGTGGCGGTCGTGCGCGCGCGCCGCACCATCCAAAAAACTAATTAAAACCTCGGGGGTAAATAACCCGGGGTATCAAAAAATTTGCAGCCGTATTCGCTTGCGTGCGCCAAATCCATCCCCTACGCTGACCTCCTGATTTCGCCCGACCCGGAATTAAAAACCCGGAGCCGACGCGCTTTCAGGTTCCCTCGGAGGCTTTGACAAGGAAATTGAACCGTCAATTTCCAAGGCATTGTTTTGTCCGAAATTAGCCAGTACCGCATCGCATAAAAAATTCAGTCGCCACGGCCCGCGCGTTTCCATCTCACGGAGAAACAGGAATGCATGCCCTGCTCGAAGCCATCGATTCGCCCCATTCGCTGCGCCAGCTCGGCATTGCGCAATTGCTGGGCCTTGCGGATGAATTGCGATCCTTCATCGTCGACAGCGTGTCCCGCACGGGCGGCCACTTCGCCTCCAACCTGGGCACGGTCGAGCTGACGGTCGCCCTGCACTACGTGTTCGACACCCCGCGCGACCGCATCATCTGGGACGTCGGCCACCAGAGCTACGCCCACAAGATCCTGACCGGCCGGCGCCAGGCCATGCCCACCTTGCGCCAATTCGGCGGTATTTCCGGATTTCCGAGGCGCACCGAATCCGAGCACGATCATTTCGGTACTGCGCATTCCAGCACCTCCATTTCCGCCGCCCTGGGATTTGCACAGGCCGCCCGCATTTCCAATTCGACCGACCACGCCATTGCGGTGATCGGCGACGGGGCCTTGAGCGCCGGCATGGCTTTCGAGGCCATGAACAATACGCAGGCCTGCGGCCGCTTATTGGTGATATTGAACGACAACGACATGTCGATTTCGCCGCCCGTCGGCATGCTTCGCCTTTATCTGGGCGGATTGATTTCAGAACGCGCCTATGCCAGCGCCAATGAAGCCAGCCGGCAAAGATTGCGCGCCATGCGCCCGGCGCTGGCCCCCTGCGAGCCCTCGGAACTCGGCCTGTCGCCCGCCACCCTGTTCGAGCAATTCGGCTTCCACTACACCGGCCCCATCGACGGCCACGACCTGGGCGCATTGATTCCGGCCCTGCAGAAGCTGCAGGCGCAGCCAGGCCCACAGCTGCTGCACATCGTCACCCAGAAGGGCCACGGCTACCGCCCGGCCGAGCAGGACCCGGTCCTGTACCACGGCCCCGGCAAGTTCGACCCCGCCGCAGGCATCAAGACCGCCCCCGCGTCAGCCCCCGCCAAGCCGACCTACGCCCAGGTCTTCAGCGACTGGCTCTGCGACGAGGCCGAGGCCGATGCGCGCGTGGTCGCCATCACGCCGGCCATGCGCGAGGGCTCGGCCCTGATGGACTTCGAGCGCCGCTTTCCCGAGCGCTACTTCGACGTCGGCATCGCCGAGCAGCACGCCGTGACCTTCGCCGCAGGCCTCGCGGCGGCGGGGATGCGGCCGGTGGTCGCCATCTACTCGACCTTCCTGCAGCGCGCCTACGACCAGCTGATCCACGACGTGGCCTTGCAGAACCTGCCGGTCGTGTTCGCGGTCGACCGCGCCGGCATCGTCGGCGCCGACGGCGCGACGCACATGGGCGCCTTCGACGTCGCCTACCTGCGCTGCATTCCGAACATGGTCGTGATGGCCGCGTCCGACGAAGACGAGTGCCGCCAGATGCTGCACACCGCCCTGCGCCACGACGGCCCGGCCGCCGTGCGCTACCCGCGCGGCGGCGGGCCCGGCGCGCTGCCCGTGCGCGCGCTGCAGCCGCTGCGCATCGGCCGCGGCCAGGTGCGGCGCGAGTCGACACAGCCGATGGGCGCGCGCATCGCCATCCTGGCCTTCGGCACCATGGTCGCGCCCAGCCTGGCCGCCGCCGAACGGCTCGACGCCACGGTCGCCAACAGCCACAGGAGAACCCGATGAGCACAGCCACCGCACGCCGCATCGACGCGCCCGCCCCGCCTTCGCTTCAAGTGATCCGGGGTGCCGAGGCCAACCCGTACCACGCCAAGGTCGAGTACACCTACCAGGACGACCCCGAGGACTGGCGCAAGGCCATCGGCGAGGACCTGATGTTCCAGTTCGGCGTCTACGACGACCCGCGCTCGGTGCCGCCGATCTCGCTCAACGAATCGGGCCTGCGCTACTTCGACCAGCAGATGGAAATCGCGGGCCTGGACCAGCCCCCGCCGTTCCCCATCCGCCGCATCCTCGACGTGGGCTGCGGCTGGGGCTTCGGCCTGCGCTACCTCGCGGAGCACTTTCCGCAATGCCGCCAGCTCGACGGCATCAACATCAGCGAGACGCAGCTCGCGCACTGCGCCCGCTACCACGCCCAGCAGCACCTGAGCGACCGCGTGAACCTGTACCTGTGCGATGCGCAGGACGTCGCCCTGCTGCCCAACCCCGACACGCCCTACGACCTGGTGACGATCCGCGGCGTCATCTCGCACTTTCCGAACGACCTGTACGAACGCTCGATGAAGCAGGTGGCCGCGCGCATGCGCCCGGGGGCCAAGGTCGTCATCTCCGACAACCTCTACAACATCCCGCTGGACAACTACCGCTCCGACATCGAGGACGAGGTCGACCGCCTCGCCTGCAAGCACCGCAAGACGCCGGCCTACTTCCGCCGCGTGCTCGAAGAAAGCGGCTTCGTGGTCGAAGACATGCGCGTGCTCCCGCGCAACATCGACGTGGCGCGCTGGTTCACCGACGTGAAGGAAAACATCGAGAAGAACTTCACGCCCGACACCATCCCGCCGCCGCTGGAAGAGCTGCGCGTGATGGCGGTCAGCCTCTCGGTCGCGCTGATCAAGGACAAGTTCTCGACCTACAGCGTCATCGCGCGACGCCTCTGAATTTCCCCCACCAGGAGCGCCCACACCATGCAAGCATCCGCGCAAGCCGTCGGCATCGACGTCATCCACAGCCGCACAACAAGCACGTCGTCGACGACCTGAAGGCGCAGGGCGCCGTGTTCGTCGAAGAGCTGGCCGAAGTGCCCGCGGACGCGGTGGCGATCTTCAGCGCGCATGGCGTGAGCCACGCGGTCGAGGTCGAAGCCCGCGCGCGCGGCCTGCGCGCGATCGACGCCACCTGCCCGCTGGTCACCAAGGTGCACGAGCAGGGCCGCCGCTATGCCGCCAAGGGCTATGCGCTGATCCTCATCGGCCACGCCGGGCACCCCGAGGTGACCGGCACGCTGGGGCAGATTCCCGCGCCGGTCACGCTGGTGCAGACCGAGGCCGACGTGGACGCGCTGGTGCTCGATGCCGACACGCCGCTGGCCTACATCACGCAGACCACGCTGTCGGTGGACGACACGCGCGGCATCATCGACGCGCTGCAGCGGCGCTTTCCGCAGATCGTCGGGCCCGACACGCGCGACATCTGCTACGCCACGCAGAACCGGCAGACGGCCGTGCGCGAGCTGAGCCAGCAGGTCGACGTGGTGCTGGTGGTCGGCGCGCAGAACAGCTCCAACTCGCAGCGCCTGCGCGAGATCGCGGCGCAGGCCGGCGTGCGCAGCTACCTCATCGCGCAGGGCAGCGAGCTCAAGCCCGACTGGGTGCGCGACGCCGGCGCGGTGGGCGTCACCGCCGGCGCCTCGGCGCCCGAGACCATGGTGCAGGACGTGGTCGCCGCGTTGCGCCGGCTGGCCGAGGTGGAACTGCTGACGCTGCCCGGGCGCGAGGAGCACGTGGTGTTCCGGCTGCCGGCCGAACTCGCGGCGGACACGGCCATAGAGGCCGCGCCATGAAGCCCCCGGTCGCACGCCGCCGCTCGCGGCAGGTGCGCGTCGGCACCGTGCGCATCGGCAGCGACGCGCCCGTGGCCGTGCAGGCCATGACCAACACCGACACCGCCGACGCGGCCGCCACCGTGGCGCAGGTGGCGGCGCTCGCGCGCGCGGGGGCCGAGCTGGTGCGCCTCACGGTCAACAACGAGGAGGCCGCCGCGCAGGTGGCGCCGATCCGCGATGCGCTCGCGCGCCAGCAGGTGAATGTGCCGCTGGTGGGCGACTTCCACTTCAACGGCCACCGCCTGCTCGCGCAGTACCCCGACTGCGCGCAGGCGCTGGCCAAGTACCGCATCAACCCCGGCAACGTCGGCCGGGGCGACAAGCGCGACGCGCAGTTCTGCCAGCTCATCGAGATCGCCTGCCGCCACGGCAAGCCGGTGCGCATTGGCGTGAACTGGGGCAGCCTCGACCCCGCGCTGCTGGCGCGCCTGATGGACGTCAACGCGCAAGCCGCGCAGCCGCAGCCGGCCGACGAGGTGATGCGCCAGGCGCTCATCGTCTCGGCGCTGGAGAACGCCGCGCGCGCCGAGGACGTCGGCCTGCCGCCCGATCGCATCGTGCTGTCGGCCAAGGTGAGCCAGGGGCAGGACCTGATCGCCGTGTACCGCGAACTGGCCGCGCGCTGCGACTACCCGCTGCACCTGGGCCTGACCGAAGCGGGCATGGGCTCCAAGGGCATCGTGGCCTCGGCCACCGCGATGGGCGTGCTGCTGCAGCATGGCATCGGCGACACCATCCGCGTGTCGCTCACGCCCGAGCCGAACGGCGACCGCACGCGCGAGGTGCTGGTGGCGCAGCAGATCCTGCAGTCGATGGGCCTGCGCGCCTTCACGCCCAGCGTGACCGCCTGCCCCGGCTGCGGGCGCACCACGAGCACCTTCTTCCAGTCGCTGGCCAGCCAGATCGAAGCTTGGCTGCACGCGCAGGCGCCGGCCTGGCGCGTGCGCTTTCCGGGCGTGGAAGACATGCACGTGGCCGTGATGGGCTGCGTGGTCAACGGCCCCGGCGAGAGCCGCCTCGCGCACCTGGGCATCTCGCTACCGGGCTCGGGTGAGCAGCCCGTGGCCCCCGTCTACATCGACGGCGAACGCGCGCTGACGCTCAAGGGCGAGCACATCGCCGACGACTTCACGCGGCTGGTCGAGACCTACGTGGCCGCGCGCTACGGCGCCGATGCCGAGGCGAGCGAGCGGCTCGGTGCGTGGATGAAGCCGTCGTCGCGCGAGCGCGTCGTGCCGATCGCTGCCGTCTGAAGGCATCTCCATGGCCACGCAACGCCTCACCCTGCTCGGCGCCACCGGGTCGATCGGCGACAGCACGCTCGACCTGGTGGCGCGCCACCCCGACCGCTTCACGGTGCATGCGCTGACGGCGCACCGCAACCTCGACAAGCTCTTCACGCACTGCGTCGCGTTTCGCCCCGAGATCGCGGTGGTCGGCGATGCGCCAGACGCCATGCGGTTGCAGGCGCGGCTGCGTACGGCCGGCCTGCGCACCGAGGTCATGCACGGCCCGCAGGCGCTGTGCGAGGTGGCGCAATCGGCGGGCTGCGACACGGTGGTGGCGGCCATCGTCGGCGCGGCGGGGTTGCTGTCGTCGCTGGCGGCGGCGCGGGCGGGCAAGAAGATCCTGCTGGCGAACAAGGAGGCGCTCGTGATGTCCGGCGCGCTGTTCATGCGCGCGGTGGCCGCGCACGGCGCCACGCTGCTGCCGCTGGACAGCGAGCACAACGCGATCTTCCAGTGCCTGGCGGGCGCACCGGCCGGCGGCGCGGGCGTGCAGCGGCTGGTACTCACCGCCTCGGGCGGGCCGTTCCTGCACCGCCCGCTGGAGGCGCTGGACCGCGTCACGCCCGACGAGGCCTGCGCGCATCCCACCTGGCGCATGGGCCGCAAGATCTCGGTCGACTCCGCGACGATGATGAACAAGGGCCTCGAGACCATCGAGGCGCGCTGGCTGTTCGCGATGCCGCCCGAGCGCATCGAGGTGGTGATCCACCCGCAGAGCGTGATCCATTCGATGGTGGCCTATGCCGACCAGTCGGTGCTGGCGCAGCTGGGCCGCCCCGACATGCGCACGCCGATCGCGCACGCGCTGGCCTGGCCCGAGCGCATCGACTCGGGCGTGGCGCCGCTGGACTTCCTGCAGCTCGCCCACCTGAGCTTCGCCGCGCCCGAGCTGAAGCGTTTTCCCTGCCTGCGCCTGGCGCTGGAGGTGCTGCGCTCGGGGTGCGCGGCGAGCGTGACGCTCAATGCGGCGAACGAAGTGGCGGTCGATGCCTTCCTGAACGGGCGCTTGCGCTACACCGACATCGCCTGCGTGGTGGAAGACTGCCTGCAGCAGGCGCCCTCGTCCGCGCACGAGAACCTGGACGACATCCTCGCGGCCGATGCGCGCGCGCGCGTGCTGGCGGGTCAGGCGATCCAGCGTGCGGCGTTGCGGTCCCCGTCGCCGGCAGTCCCTCTTTCCGAGTCGGTCACCTTGGCCAAAGGCATCGGCGCGCGGCTGTAGCGCGACAGCCACTTGGCCGCCACGGCCAGCGCCATCGGCGGTGGGGTTTCACGCACGGCGCGCGATGCGCCATGCGCCTCGTGCGCCGCGCCGCTCACCATGGCAGCGAGTAGGTCTTGGTGTTGGTGAAGCTCTTCATCGCTTCGAGCACGCCTTCCTTGTAACCCAGGCCCGAGTCCTTGATGCCGCCGAAGGGCGTGAGCTCCAGGCGGTAGCCCGGCACCTCGCGCACATTCACGCTGCCCACGTTCAGCTCGCGGATGAAGCGCGTGATGTAGTCCAGGCGGTTGGTGCAGATCGACGACGACAGACCGTAGGCGGTGCCGTTGGAGATGCGGATCGCCTCGTCGATGTTCCTGAAGCGGATCACCGGCGACACGGGGCCGAAGGTCTCGTGCTTGGCGACGGTCATCTCGGGGTCGACGTGGTCAAGCACGGTGGGCGAGTACAGCGCGCCGCGGCGCTCGTTGCCGTAGAGCAGCTTGGCGCCGGCCGCGATGGCTTCGTTGACTACCGCTTCGAACTGCTTGGCAGCCGCTTCGTCGATCACGGTGCCCATGTCGGTGTCCGGGTCCATCGGATCGCCGTACTTCAGCGCGCGGGTCTTCTGCACCAGCAGCTCGACGAAGCGATCTGCGACCGACTCGTGCACCAGCATGCGTTTGACTGCCGTGCAGCGCTGCCCCGAGTTCTTGTACGACCCGTTCGCAGCGAGCGTCGCAGCCTCTTCGATGTCCGCGTCTTCCATCACGATGATCGGGTCGTTGCCGCCCAGCTCCAAAATCTGGCGCTTGTAGGTGGCCTTGCCCGCGATGTACTTGCCGATGGGCACGCCGCCGGTGAAGGTGACGAGGTCGACGTCGGCGTTGGTCAGCAGCTCGTCGGCGATCTCCTTCGGGTCGCCCGTGAGCACCGACAGCATCTGCGGTGGCAGTCCTGCCTCGTACAGGATGTCGGCCAGCAGGAAGGCCGTGAGCGGCGTCTTCTCGCTGGGCTTCAAGACGATGCGGTTGTTGGTCGCAATGGCCGGCGCCACTTTGTGGATCACCTGGTTCAGCGGATGGTTGAACGGCGTGATGGCGGTGATGGCACCCAAGAGCGGCTCGCGCATCGTGTAGACCTTGCGGCTCTTGCCGTGGTGCGTGAGGTCGCAGGAGAACACCTGGCCGTCGTCCACCAGCGCCTGGTTGGCGGCGAACAGCAGCACGTCGGAGGCGCGGCCCACTTCGTACAGCGAGTCCTTGCGCGACAGGCCCGACTCGAGCGTGATGGTGCGCGACATTTCATCCAGGCGCGAAGCGATGATCTCGCCGGCGCGCATGAGGATCTTGTAGCGCTCGTAGCGCGTGAGCGTGGGCTTGTAGTCGCGGGCGATGCGCAGGGCATTGCGCACATCGTCCAGCGTGGCCTTGGGCACGGTGGCGATCACCTCGCCGGTGTACGGGTAGGTGACCTCGATGGTGCGGTCGCGGTGGACTTTCTCGCCGGCGATGCGCAGCGCTTCGCGGTACACGGTGCCGGGCTTCAGGGCGGCGTGGTCGGACTTGCTCATGGAATGCTCCGTCAAATAAGTTCAGGCGGCGGCCACCAGCGGGCCTTGGGCGTGGTTCAGTGCGAGGTCGAGCGCGTCGAAGTTGCGCAGCCGCCGCGTGCTCGCCACGCCTGCGACGGGGCGGTTGCAGATCAAGGGCACCTTCTGCTCCGACACGCCACCGTGCGAACGCAGCGGCACTTCGAGCGCCGTGAGATCGTGGCGCGTGGCCGAGGTGCCGATGACGGTGCTTTGCTCGCTCACCACCACGATGTCGCCGATGCGGTCGGGCGGCAGCTCGAAGCGCTGCGCGGCCTCCTTGCGCGAGAGCACGAACTGCATGCCGGGGATGCGCTGGATGCGGTCGATCCAGCCGGGCACCTCGTCCTCGCTGGGCACATACACGGTGGCAAACGAGCCGAGCGCGCCGTGGTGCACCACGTACGGATCGGTGATCGGCAGGATCACGCGCGCGCGGTCCGGGCCGTACCAGCCGTCGAGCACGTCCTGCAGGTAGATGACGTTGGGCGAACCGTCGGCACCATGCTTGTCGTTCATGCCGTGGTCGGCCGTGAGCACGATGGTGGCGCCGAGTGCATCGAGCTGTGCCAGGTAGCCGTCCATCATTTGGTAGAAGGCATTCGCTGCGGGGCTGCCCGGCGCGGCCTTGTGCTGCACGTAGTCGGTGGTCGACAGGTACATGAGGTCGGGGCGGCGCGATTCCATGAGCTTCACGCCGGCGGCGAACACGAACTCCGACAGCTCGGCGCTGTACACCGAAGGCACCGGCATGCCGACCATGTCGAGCACGTTGTCGATGCCGTTCTCTTCCATCGTCACCTGGTCCGACTTCTCCGACGAGAAGCAGATGCCCTTCATCTTGTGGCCCAGCAGCTTGCGCAGCTTGTCCTTGGCCGTGACCACCGCGAGCTTGGCGCCCGCGTCGGCAAAGGCCGCGAGCACGGTGCCGGCGCGCAGGTACTTGGGGTCGTTCATCATCACTTCCTGGCCCAGCTCGCGGTCGAAGAAGTAGTTGCCGCAGATGCCGTGCACCGCGGGCGGTGCACCGGTCACGATCGACAGGTTGTTGGGGTTGGTGAACGAGGGCACGACGCAGTCGGCGAGCAGGTCGGCGCCGTCCTTGCGCATGGCTTCGAGGTACGGTGCCACGCCGGCGGCAATGGCCGCATCGAGGTACGCGGGCTCGCAGCCGTCGACGCAGACGACGACGACCGGGCGGACCATCCAGCGGTAGCTGCGGCCGTTCACTTCGAGTCGATCGGATTTCATGAAGAGATGCTCCTTGGCAAGTTGGGTGTGTCGGTGCGCAGGCCTCAGCGGCGGATGAACAGCGCGATGAAGGCACTGATGAGGCAGCTGGCCGCGACGATGGGGAACACCACCGAGGTGCTGCCCGAGTGGTCCAGCATCCGGCCGATCAGCGGTTCGCCCAGGCCGGCCAGCAGGTACGAGAAGAAGTTCATGACACCGGTGGCGGTGCCGGCGCGCTTGGCGCCCACGAGGTCGGGGCACAGGGCCCAGAACGACGAGGCCGGGCCGTAGACGAAGAAGCCCGCCAGGAACAGCAGCCCCAGGCCGAGGATGCTGGTGGGCAGCAGGTACATGCCCATCGAGGCGATGGCCCCCAGCAGCATGTACAGCACGATGGCCTTGTAGCGCTTGGAGCCGAACACCTTGTCGGAGATCCAGCCGTTGGTGAGCGCGCCGAAGGCCATGCCCACGGGCAGCGCCACCGAGATCCAGGCCGGGTCGATCATGCCGTCGGCGGCCTTGGCCCAGTCCTTGCCCAGGAAGTGCACCGGCACCCAGACGATGAGGCCGTAGCGCGCTGCGTTCTGGAAGCCGATGGCCAGCGCGGCGATCATCAGCTTGGGGTTGCTGAGCACGGCCTTGTAGCGCGACCACGAACTCTCTTGCGGTTCGCCGTCGGCCACGCCGGCCTTGTCGGCGTCCTGCGGGTTGTTGTTGGCCACGCCGGTGTCGGGCGACTTGAAGCCCAGGTCTTCCGGCCGTTCACGGGCGATCAGGTAGAAGGCGATGCCGCCCACCAGCATCAGCAGCACGGGGAGCCGGAAGATCCAGCGCCAGTCCAGGTGCAGCACGTTGACGACGATGATCGAGGTCACGAACGACAGCACCGAGGCGCAGCCGGCGGCGAACACGTAGAAGCCGTAGACCTTGCCGCGCTCGCCCGCGCCCCACCAGTTCGACAGCAGCCGGCTGCCCGGCGCCCAGCCCAGGGCCTGGAAGTAGCCGTTGATGCCCCACGGGATCGCCAGGCTCTTGAAGCCGACCGCGAAGCTCACGACCCAGTTGGCGGCGCACGAAAGGATGGCGCCGGCGGTCATCACGCGGCGCCCGCCGAACTTGTCGCCCAGGTTGCCGTTGATGGCCTGCCCGACGGCATAGCACCACAGCAGCGAGGTCGAGGCCCAGCCCAGCATTTCCTTGGAGAGGCCGAACTCCTTCTGGATGCCGGGGATGGCGAAGCCGAAGGTCTGCCGCCCCGTGTAGAAGAAGAAGTAGCAGAACATGGCCGCCAGCAGCATCCGCCACTGCGCCTTGCGGAACGAATTGTCGAGGGGGCGTGCGTAGGTGCCCGCCTGCAGGATGGGATTGGCCGCTTGCATGGTATGTCTCCTTGTCTTGACGGGCGTGGGGCCCGTGGGGCCGGCTCGATGGCCGGCATATGGCTGTCTGTCTTGTCTTGCTGACTTGTCTCGCTGCGCAGTCCCTGTCCGTCAGGCCAACGCCGCCGCGCCGATGAAGTTCTTGCCGCGCGCCCCGTCCATGGCGCGCGCGATCATGGCCGCCGCTTCGCTGTCCGCCACGCCATAGTCGGCAAACTCGGTCTTCACGCCAAGCCCCTGCAGGAAAGCCCGCAGTCGCTGCGTGGCGGTCGCCAGGTCGGTGCCGAACAGCAGCTGCAGCGTCCGGTCGCGGTCGGGCGAGCGGGCCCAGGCTTTCTCCAGCACGAGGGGCAGCGTGAACGAGCACGCGATGCCGTGGGCCAGGCCGTGGCGCAGCGTCATCTCGTAGGAGATGGAATGCGCCAGCGCCGTCTTGGTGTTGGAAAACGCCATGCCGGCCTTCAGCGCGGCCAGCGCCATGCGCTCGCGCAGGTCGAGGTTGCCCAGGTCTTTCAGCAGCGCCGGCAGGCAGTCGAAGATGTCGCGCACGGCCGAGACGGCGAAGGTGTCGGAGACCGGGTTGGCATTGACGTTCCAGATCGCTTCGAGCGCGTGCGACAGCGCATCGAGCCCCGTCGACACCGTGGTGCCCGCCGGCACCGAGAGCATGAGCTCGGGGTCGACGATGGCGGCCTCGGGCCAGGTGGCGTCCAGGTGCAGCGAGTATTTCTTCTGGTTGCCGGCGTCCCAGATGGTGGCCCAGGGCGTTACTTCGCTGCCGGTGCCGGCGGTGGTCGGCACGGCGATCAGCGGCTTGACGCTGGCGGGCACGAAGGGCTTGCCGGTGGCCAGCAGCGCAACGAGCTCGTCGAACTGCCCGTTGGCCGTGCCCACCATCAGGGCCTTGGCCGTGTCGATGGCGCTGCCGCCGCCGACCGCCACGATGGCGTCGCAGGGCGCGTCCGACTGCCAGAAGGTGTTGTACAGGTCGCGCAGGTGGGCGACGTCGGGGTTGGGGCGCACGTCGTCGATCACGGTGACGAGCGCGTCGCCCAGCAGCGCCTGCAGGCGATCGACCAGGCCCAGGCCGCGGGCCTCGGGGAAGGTGACGAGGGCGACGCGGCGCCCCGCCAGGAGCGAGGGCAGCCGTGCGAGGCTGCCTCGCCCGGAATGAATGGACACGGGGTTGCGGTAGGCGTGGGGCATGTTTTTTGTCTCCGGTTTCTGTCTGGGCCGCAGTGTCGAAGCGGCGCACCGGGGCGTCCAATCGCATTTCGCGCGTGCAACCCGTCCAAAACCGATGGATGCCTTCGGGAAAGCCTGCATAGGCGCCGGCGCCGCATCTGAGGGAGGCTCGGCGCACGCCCCTCACGATCGCCCCATGTTTCACCAGTACTACAAGTGGATCCGCTGCTTCCACGCCGTCGCCAAGACCGGCGGCTTCACCACGGCCGCGCGCTACCTGCACATCGGCCAGCCCACCGTGACCGACCAGGTCAAGGCGCTGGAAGAGCGCTTCAACGTCGAGCTGTTCCTGCGCAGCGGGCGCGCCGTGCGGCTCACGGCCGCGGGTGAGCAGCTGTATGCGATCACGCAGGGCCTGTTCGGGCAGGAGGAAGAGGCGATGCAGTTCCTGCAGCGCGCCCACAAGCTGCGCACGGGGCTGGTGCGCGTGGGCGCGGTGTCGCCGCCCATTGCGCTGGAGCTGGCGCGCAGCTTCAAGCGCAGCCACGCCGGGCTCGACCTGACGGTGTCGATCGGCTCCGAGGCCTCCACGCTCAGCGGGCTGCAGGACTTCGACATCGACGTCGGCATCCTCGTGGAGCCGCCCGAGATCGAAGGCCTGCACCAGGTGCCGTACCGCGTGGAGCGCATCGTGGCCGTGGTGCCGGCGAAGCACCCGTGGGCGAAGAAGCGCACCATCGCCACGCGCGACATCGCGGGCGAGCCCGTGATCCTGCGCGAGCCCGGCTCCAAGACGCGCCACCGCGTGGAGCGCGCCTGCGCGCAGCAGGGCGTGCAGATGCACTGCGTGATGGAGATCAACAGCCGCGAGGCCATCCTGCACGCCGTGGCCAACGGCATGGGCGTGGGCTTCGTGACGCAGATCGAGTGCATTCCGCTGCCCGGCCTGAAGATGGTGGAGATCGACGACGACGAGCTGTCGATCAGCTACTCGCTGTGCTGCCTGGCGGTGCGCAAGGACCGGCCGCTGATCCGCGCGCTGTTCGAGGTGGCGCAGCAGGGCGACGACACGGCCGACTGATCAGGGTTTCGTCGCGGGCGGCACACCCCGCGCCGGGCTTCTTCGCTATCCTGCCGTCTGGCCCCAGACGAAGGATCGACCTTGAACTTGCACCCCGCCCTCCAGGACGCCGCCGCGCGCGACTTCGGCACCCTTGCCGACCTGGTCCGCCTCCACGCCCAGCACACCCCCGAGCGCCCCGCGCTGGCCGATGCCCAGCAGACGCTGGACTACCGCGCGCTCGACGCGCTCATGGACCGCATCGCCGCCGCCCTGCAGCGCGACGGCCTGCGCGCCGGCGACGCCATCGCCGTCTGCGCCGCCTCGTCGGTGCCTTATGCCGCCGTGTTCCTGGGCGCGCTGCGCGCGGGCGTCGCGGTGGCCCCGCTGGCCCCCGGCTCGGCGCCCGCCAGCCTGGCGCGCATGATCACCGACGCCGACGCGCGCCTGCTGTTCACCGACGCCTCGGCCGCCGAGGTGGTCGGCGCCGCGCAGGCCACGGGCCTGCCGCACATCGCGCTCGACGGCTCCGGTGTCGGCCGCGCGCTCGACGACTGGCTCGCGGCGCCCGGCGCGAAGCCGGAACCCGTCGAGGTGCAACCCGACTGGGCCTTCAACATCATCTATTCGTCGGGCACCACCGGCGAGCCCAAGGGCATCGTGCAGGGCCACGGCATGCGCTGGTCGCACATCCAGCGCGGCGCCAAGTACGAGTACGGGCCCGAGACGGTCACGCTGCTGTCGACGCCGCTGTACTCCAACACCACGCTGGTGGTGTTCTTCCCCACCCTCGCCTTCGGTGGCTGCGTGGTGCTGATGCCCAAGTTCGACGCGCTGGGCTACCTGCAGCTGGCCGTGCAGCACCGCGTGACGCACACCATGCTCGTGCCGGTGCAGTACCAGCGCCTGATGGCGCACCCGCGCTTCGACGCGCACGACCTGTCGACCTTCCGCCACAAGTTCAGCACCAGCGCGCCCTTCAACGCGGCGCTCAAGGCCGACGTGCTCAAGCGCTGGCCGGGCGGGCTGGTCGAGTTCTACGGCATGACCGAGGGCGGCGGCACCTGCATCCTGGAGGCGCACCTGAACCCGACCAAGCTGCACACCGTGGGCCAGCCCGCGCCGGGCAGCGACATCCGCCTGATCGACGAGGAAGGCAACGAGCTGCCGCGCGGCGACACCGAGGTGGCCGGCGAGGTGGTGGGCCATTCGGCCGGCATGATGACCGGCTACCACCGCCAGCCCGCGAAGACGCGCGAGGCCGAGTGGTTCGACGCCACCGGCAAGCGCTTCATCCGCACCGGCGACGTGGGCCGCTTCGACGCCGACGGCTTCCTCACGCTGTTCGACCGCAAGAAGGACATGATCATCAGCGGCGGCTTCAACATCTACCCGAGCGACCTCGAAGGCGTGCTGCGCGGCCATGCGGCGGTGGCCGACGTGGCGGTGGTCGGCGTGCCGTCCGAGCAGTGGGGCGAGACGCCCGTGGCCTTTGTGGTGCGCCGCGAGGGCGACGCCACCACCGAAGACGCGCTGCTGCAGTGGGCCAACGCCCAGGTCGGCAAGACCCAGCGGCTGGCGCGCCTGCGCTTCATCGACGAGCTGCCGCGCAGCGCGATCGGCAAGGTGCTCAAGCGCGAGCTGCGCGACCTGAGTGCCTGATCGAGTGAGCGCCTCCCCGACTGTTGACACCGCCGCCCCGTCCGAACACGGCGGCGGCAACGGCCTGCTGTGGGTGCTGGTGGCCGTGGCGGTCGTGTTCGCCTTCGTGCGCCCGCGCGCGCCGATGGACTGGCTGCGGCTGGTCGACTGGCAAACGGTGGGCGCGCTCGCGGGCCTGCTCGCCATCACGCAGGGCGTGGAGAAGAGCGGCATGCTGCAGGCCGCCGCGCGGCGCCTGCTGGCGCACACGCACAGCCAGCGCGGGCTGGCGATGGCGCTCACGGCCACGGCCGCGCTGCTGTCGGCGCTGGTCACCAACGACGTGAGCCTGTTCCTGCTGGTGCCGCTCACGCGCGTGCTGGCCGTGCAGGCGCACCTGCCGCTGGCGCGGCTGGTGGTGCTGCAGGCGCTGGCCGTGAACGCGGGCTCGGCGCTCACGCCCATCGGCAACCCGCAGAACCTGTACCTGTGGCACCGCTCGGGCGAGAGCTTCTTCGGCTTCATGGCCATGATGGGACCGACCGTGGCGATCATGCTGTTCTGGCTCTTCGTGGCCGTGTGGTGGCTGGTGCCGCGCACGCCCATCGCGCTGCGCGAGGAGACCGAGGCCGCGCCCGTGCAGCCGCGCCTGCTGGCGCTGGCCGGCGTGCTGTTCGTCGGCTTCGTGGTCGCGCTCGACCGCCACTGGTTGTTGCCCGGCCTGGGCGCGGTGTTCGGCGTGCTGCTGCTCACCTACCCGCGCGTGCTGCGCGGCATCGACTGGGCCTTGCTGGCCATCATCGCCCTGATGTTCGTCGACCTGCGCCAGGCCGCCGAGCTGCCCGCCATCGCGGCGCTGCTGGGCCACTGGCCCATCGGCGAAGGCTGGCGCGCCTACCTCGCGGCCATTGCCGCTTCGCAGGTCATCAGCAACGTGCCGGCGGCGATCCTGCTCGACCGCTACGTGCACGACCTGCCCGCGCTGGCGGCCGGCGTGAGCGTGGGCGGGTTCGGCTGCGTGCTGGGCTCGCTGGCCAACCTGATCGCGCTGCGGCTGGCGAAGCTGCCGCACGGGCTGCGCGAGTTCCACCGCATCAGCATTCCCTTCCTGCTGGTGTGCGCGGCCTCGGCGCTGCTGCTGCGGCTGGGGTAATGACAGGCGGCGGGGCGGCGCGGACAATCGGTTCCGCGTCATGAACACCTCCGCCCCCGTCCTCTCGCTGCGCGACTACACGCAATCTCGCGGCAGCCACGCGCACGACCACTTCCAGGTGCTGCTCGGGCTCGACGGCGTGCTCGAGATCGAAGTCGAAGGCCGCGGCTCGGGCATCGGCACGGGCCAGGCCCAGGTGGTCGCGCCCGGCGACCGGCACGACTTCGAGGCCCGGCGCGGTGGCAGCGTCTGCCTCGTGCTCGACACGCCGCATGCCCCGTGGGCGCGCTGCGTCGAACAGCCGCCGGCCGATGCGCCCCGGCTGCATGCGCTGGCCCGCTACCTCGCGCACTGCCTGCAGCAGCCGCAGCACGCGGCCCTCGCCCTGCAGCACGGCCCGGCGCTGCTGCTCGAGGCCTGGGGCGCCGCCCCTTCGGTCGCGGACACGCGCCGCCGCCGCATCGACTGGCCGGCCCTCGCGGCCTGGGCGCAGGCGAACTGGCACCGGCCGCTGGGCGTGGCCGACCTGGCCGAGGTCGCCTGCCTGAGCCCCAGCCAGTTCGCGCAGCGCTGCCGCGAGGAACAAGGCCAGAGCGCGATGCTCTGGCTGCGCACGCTGCGGCTGGCCCATGCGCGCGAGCTGCGGCTCGAAGGCCTGAGCGTGGCCGAGACGGCACGCCGCACGGGCTACCGGTCGCCGTCGGCGCTCACGGCCGCGCTGCGCCGCTGACACCGTCGTTGCGCGACGACGCACCGTCGGGCCGCGACGAACGCGGCGCGTAGCCTCGGCGTCCATGCCCGCCACCTTCTACGCCCTGCTCGCCATTGCGCTGTGGGCCACGCTCGCCACCCTCGGCACCGCGCTGTCGCACCTGCCGCCCTTCCTGCTGACGGGGCTGGCGCTGATCGTCGGCAGCGTGCCGAGCTGGCCGCTGGTGCTGCGCGACCGCCGCGCCTGGCGCGTGCCGCCGCGCACGCTGGCGCTCGGGGTGTACGGGCTCTTCGGCTTTCACTTTCTGCTGTTCATCGCGCTGCGGCATGCACCGCCGGTCGAGGCCAACCTCGTGAACTACCTCTGGCCGCTGCTGATGGTGGTGCTGGCGCCGGTGCTGCTGCCGGGCGTGTCGCTGCGCCCGCTGCACGTGGTGGCGGCGCTGCTGGGCTTCGCGGGCGCGGCCATCGCGATCCTCGGCGCGCGCGGCGGCAGTGCGGTGCTTCCGGGCGCGCCCGCCACGTACTGGGGCTTCCTGCCGGCGGCCGGCTCGGCCTTCATCTGGGCCAGCTACTCGCTGTGGACCCAGCGCGTCACTCCCTTCCCGACCTCGGCCATCGGCCTGTTCGGGCTGGTGTCGGGTGCGCTCTCGCTGGCCTGCCATGCGCTGCTGGAGCCGTCGGTGGCGCTGTCGGCGAAAGACGGGCTGCTGGTCGCGCTGTGCGGCCTGGGCCCGCTGGGCGCGGCCTTCTTCGTGTGGGACATGGCGCTCAAGCGCGGCGACGCGCGGCAGATCGGCATCCTGAGCTACCTCACGCCGCTGGCCTCCACCGCGCTGCTGCTGGCCGTGACCGGCCGCGCGCTCACGGCCAGCATCGCGCTGGCGGCGGCGCTGATCATCTCGGCCGCGGTGATGGGCACGCGTGCGAAATGAGACAAATCAGGGCGATGCCCGACAGAGCTTGTCGTTTTTTGTGGCTAGAGTGGAGGCTCAGGAAAAAGGAGTCACCCCCATGGATCAGAAGAACAACAAGACCGAGGATTTCGAGATCACGCCCAAGCTGGTGTTCGACATGAACCTGGCGCTGTACCTCGACCTGGTGGCCGCGCTGGAGGGCGCGGGCGCCGTCACCTACCGGCAGATGGCGGCGCGGGTCCTGAACATCAGCATGGACGCCCGCACCGACGGCGACACCAACCTGTCGACCGTGCTCGAAGGCATCGCCCAGGGCTTCGCAGGCCACGGCGACGGCCTCTCGATCGAACTGCTGAAGGCCGCACGCGGGCTGCGCGAGGACGATGCGATGGGCGACATTCCGATGCGGCCCACCGACGATTGAGGTTCCGGGCGCCGCGGCGCCCCTTCTCTTGTTACTCCTCGGCGACCTGCAGCACCAGCTTGCCGAAGTTCTCCCCCGCGAACAGCTTGTTCAGCGACTCGGGGAAGGTGTCGAGGCCCTTCACGATGTCTTCCTTGCTCTTCATGCGGCCGTCCTTCAGGTAACCGGCCATCTCGGCGATCGCGATCGGGTAGCGGTCGGCGTAGTCGAACACCACGATGCCTTCCATGCGCGCGCGGTTCACCAGCAGGCTCAGGTAGTTCTTCGGGCCGGCGGCCGGCATGCTGTTGGCGTTGTTGTACTGGCTGATGGCGCCGCAGATGATCACGCGGGCCTTGCGCGCCAGGCGTGCCAGCACGGCGTCCAGGATGTCGCCGCCGACGTTGTCGAAGTAGATGTCCACGCCCTTCGGGCAGTGGGTCTTCAGGCCCTCGCGCACCGCGCCCGCGCCGGCCTTGTAGTCGATGCAGGCGTCGAAGCCCAGCTCCTTGACCACCCAGTCGCACTTGGCGGCGCCGCCGGCGATGCCGACCACGCGGCAGCCCTTGATCTTGGCCAGCTGGCCCACGGTCTGGCCCACGGCGCCGGCCGCGCCCGAGACGACGACGGTTTCGCCTGCCTGGGGCATGCCCACGTCCATCAGGCCGAAGTAGCCGGTCATGCCGGGCATGCCCAGCACGTTGAGCCACTGGGTGATGGTGCCCACGCGCAGGTCGACCTTCACGAGGCCGTTGCGCTTGATCTGGTCCTGCGGGATCAGCATGTATTCCTGCACGCCGAGCGTGCCGTACACGGTGTCGCCCACGGCGAACTGCGGGTTCTTCGAGGCCACCACGCGGCCGATGCCGCCGGCGCGCATCACCTCGTCGATGGCCACGGGCGGGATGTAGCTCTTGGCGTCGTTGAGCCAGCCGCGCATGGCGGGGTCGAGCGACAGCGACAGCGTCTTGACCAGCACGCCGCCCTCGTCGGGCTGGGCCACGGGCTCGGTGCTGAAGCGCCAGTGCTCGCGCGTGGCCGTGCCCTCGGGGCGCTTGGCAAGACGGACCTGGTGGTTGGTGAGGGCGCTGCTCATGGTGTCTCCTTGATGGGTGAATGTGCCGGGCATCGGCGACGCAGCCGCATCGTAGTCGCGGGCCAAGACCCCGCGCGTAGCGCAGGCGACAGCCCGCGCGCGCCCTCCGGGCACCCTGCTATGGAAGCAGGAGCAGCCCGTACGCCGCCGCCGTGGCGACGCCCAGCACCGAGGCCACGGCGCCGACGCGCCGCGCCCAGCCGGGCCGGTAGCTCACGAGGCCGACCACCACGAGCGCGGCGGCCGTGAGGGCGCCCAGCCACAGCACCCAGCCCATGGCCGGCCCGCGCAGCCGCAGCGCGGCGACCAGCGACAGCCCCAGCAGCGCCGCGCCGCCCAGCTGCTGCCAGGGCCGCGACGGCCCCGGCGTGCGGCCGCGCCCGTGGGCGTCTTCGTAATGCCGGTCCATCGCCAGGCTCAGCGTGACGAAGCCGCCGAGCGCCGACGCGAACAGGGCGCACACCAGCGCGAAGGTGCTCATGGGCAGCACCCCCGCGCCGGAAGCCCCGCCCTCACCGGACGACGAAGCTCAGCGTGGCGACGTGGCGCGTCTGCGTGTAGGGCTTGCCGTCCCAGGTGCCCTTGCCGTCCTTGTCGGTGTGGTTCACCTCGACCACGTACTGGCCGGGCCAGGGCGTCTGCAGCGTGACCTTGCCGGCGTCGTCGGTGGTGAACTTCTTCTCCCACTTGGGCGGGCCGAACACGACCACCTCGGCCTTGGGCAGCGGCTTGCCCGCCAGCAGCAGCGTGAAGCTGTTGCTGTTGGCGGCCTGCGGCACGAGCTCGAGCGTGTGGCGCGCGACGGTTTCGGTGCGGCCGGTGCGCGCCTGGTAGAGGCTCGCCACGCCCTTGTCGCTGACGTAGGCGCCCACGAGCCGCGCGTCGCCGCTGGCGTCGGCCTTGACCACGAAGTGGTCGGCATGGCGCGTGGCCGGCGTCTGCTTGCCGTCGGCGGCGATGCCGCGCGGCGCGCTGACCAGCTTCAGGTGGCCGGACTCGGTCTCGCGCAGGTCGTCGGCCCATTCGCCGAAGTAGGCCTTGGCCTCGCCGCCCGCGGCGGGCTCGAGCCAGACGAAGTGGGCGTGCGCGGCGCCCGAGAAAACGAACGCGGCCGCCGCGAGGGTGGCAAGGGAGAACAGGGGTTTCTTCATGGTCGATGCTCCTAGGTTGATGGATGGCATGGTTGAGACGGAATGGAAGACGGCTTGTTCAGAACTTGGCGCGCAGGGTCAGGCTCACGTTGCGCGGCTCGCCCCAGAACACGCTGTCGTAGAAGCCCACGTTGCGGTAGTACTTCTTGTCGAAGACGTTGCGGATGTTCAGTTGCGCCGTGACGTTCTTGTTGATCTCGTAGCTGGCCATGAGGCTGAAGACCGCGTACGCCTTCTGCGAGATGCGCGGCAGCGGGTCCTTCATGCTGAACAGCGGCGGCTGCCCATACCACGACTCGCCGTAGATGCCGCTTTGCGCCGTCATGTCGCCGCCGACCTTCAGGCCGCGCCAGGCGCCACTGAAGCGGTAGGCGGTCGACAGGCGCAGCAGGTGCTTGGGCTGGTTGGGCACGGCACGCGCGCCCTTGGCGGTCTTGGCATCGAGGTACGTGTAGCCGGCGGCCACGTTCCAGTCGGGCGTGATCTGGCCCGACACGTCGAACTCGAGGCCGCGCGCCGTCACGCCGTCGCCGCTGGCCACGTAGGCCTGACCGCCGTCGGGCAGCCGAAAGCCCGCGGGCACGCTGCGGTCGAGCTCGGCCAGGTTCTTCTTCTTGACCTGGAACACGGCGGCCGACGCATTGAGCGCGCCGCCAAAGTACTCGCCCTTCAGGCCCAGTTCGGCGCTGGTGCCGGTCTCGGGCGTGAGGTACTGGTCGTTGCGGTCCTTCGAGGTCTGCGGACGGAACAGTGTGGTGTAGCTCGCATACAGCGAGTGCTGCTTGTCCAGGTCATAGACCGCGCCGACATACGGCGTGACCTCGTCCTTCGACTCCGACTTGCCCGTGGTGCGCGTGTACTGCAGCGCCGTGTTGTAGGCGTGCGTGTAGCTGCGGTAGTTGCTCACGCGCGCGCCGACGATCACGCTCAGCGGGTCGGTGAGGCTGAAGCGACCCGCCACGTAGCCGCCGTTGAGCTGCGTGAAGCCCACGGTCTTGGAGCCGTCGGCCAGGAAGATCGGGCGCGGGATGTTGCCGGTCCACGTGCGGTAGTCGGGAATCGACGCCGAATACGGCACGATCGAGCGGCCGCCCGGCGACGTGTAGGTCTGGTTGCCGCCGTTCCATCCGGCGATGAAGGTGTGACGCCGCCCGAACAGGTTGAAGGGGCCGGTGGCATAGAGGTCGAAGTTGTCGTTGACGTACTTGCCTTCGCCGTAGTTGCCGGTCCACAGCGACATGCCCTGGCCCGTGAAGCGGTTGGGGTAGCCGGCGCCGCCGTAGGCCACGGTGGTGTTGTTGGCGCTGGTGGTGCGCGCATAGCCCAGGTGCACCTTCCAGTCGTTGTCGAAGCGGTGCTGCAGCGAGACGAAGGTCGTGTGCTGCTTGTTGGCCCAGGTGCTCCAGGGCGTGCTCAGGCTGGTGTTGCGCGGCAGGTTGGCGAGCGAACCGTCGTGGTTCCAGTACGGAATGGCGCCCCAGGTCGCGCCCGTGGGCTTGTTGTCCTGGAAGTCGATGCCGGCGGTGAGCAAGGTGGAGCGCGTGAGGTCGGCCTCGACGATCACCATGCCCACGGTTTTTCGCTCGTGGTACATGTCCATGTGCGAGTCGCGGTCCTGCCAGGCCAGCGCGGTGCGCGCGCGGATGCGGCCGTCGGCCGTGAGCGGCACCGACAGGTCGACCTCGGCGCGCTTGTGGTTCCAGCGCCCGTAGGTGAGCGAGGCGCTGCCCTGGAACTCGCGCGTGGGGCGCTTGCGCACCGAGTTGATGGTGGCCGACGGGTCGCCCGTGCCGCCCATGAGGCCGGTGGCGCCGCGGATGACCTCGATGCGGTCGTACAGCACGGTGTCGGACAGCGGCGAATTCGGGCCGCGCGGCATGCCGTCGATCTGGAAGTTGTTGATCGAGAAACCGCGCGCCGAGTAGTTCACGCGCTCGCTGTCGGCCTGCCCGACCATGATGCCGGTGGTCTGGCCCAGCACGTCGTCGATGCGGGCGCTGCCCAGGTCGTCCATGCGCTCGCGCGTGATCACGGTCACCGACTGCGGCGTCTCGCGGATCGACAGGTCCATGCGCGTCGCGGTGGAGGCCTGCTCGGCGGTGTAGGAGCGGCTGCCCTCGGTGCGGCCGCTGCGGTCGCCCGAGACGGTGACCTCGGACAGCGCCGCGCCGCTGGCGGCGGGCTGTTGTTGCGCGCCGGCTGCGCCGCACAGGAGCAGGGCGACGAGGGCCACGGGAGACCGCCGGAAGCGGGCGCGTGAAAACGAATGCTGGTTCATGGCATGAAGAAAGGGGGCGGCCCGACCCGTGAGATCGGCAACGCCCGTTGGCAGGAGATGGCTAGCGACGCACCCGGCCGCGAAGGGACCGGCAGCGACCTGGCTGCGGAGAAAAAACGCGGTGCGTCAGTAGGTGCCGCGCAAGGTCACGAGCAGGTGACGCGGGGCGCCGTAGAAGCTGCTGCTGGTGCTGGTGCGGTAGCGCGTGTCGAAGACGTTGTTCAGCGCCACCGACACGGCGAGGTGCTTGTTGATCGGGTAGCGCGCCATGAGGTCGAGCGTGGTGTAGGCCTGCTGCGTGAAGCGCGCATGGCCCGAGGGACCAAGGCCGGTGCTGTAGGTGTCGCTCTGCCAGTTCAGGCCGCCGCCCACCGTGAGGCCGTTGCCGATGCCGGCGATGCGGTAGCTGGTGAAGAGCTTCAGCAGGTTCTTCGGCACCTGCGTGTTCAGGCGCTGGCCGGCCGCGTCGCGGGCCACGCTGTGCGCAAAGCCGCCGCCAACCTGCCAGCCGGGCAGCAGCTCGCCGGCAATTTCAAATTCGTAGCCGCGCGTGGTCGTGCCCTTGGCGGCGCGGTAGGCGGCCGAGCCGTCGGGCGCGAACTCGTTGTCCAGGCGCACGGCGAGGTTGTCCTGCTTCACCTGGAACACGGCGGCGCTGAGGTTGAGGCGGTCGTTGTGGAACGCGCCCTTCACGCCCGCTTCGTAGGCGTGCCCCTCGAGCGGGTCGAGGTAGGTGCCGCTGCGGTCCTTGCTGGCCTGCGGCTTGAAGATGCTGGTGTAGCTGGCGTAGGCCGACCAGTGCTTGTCGAGGTCGACCACCACGCCCGCGTACGGCGTGACGACGCCCTTCTCGCTGCGCGTGGTGAGGGTGGCGGCGCGCTGCAGGGGGACGGTGCGCGTCACGTCCTTCCAGTCGCTCGCGCGTGCGCCGACGATCACCGAGAGCGCGTCGGTCGGCCGCAGCCGCACCGTGGCATAGGCGCCCGACTGGCGCGTGGCCGTTTCCTGGCGGCCGGTCACGGGCTGGTGCGGCTGGGCCGGCAGGTCGCCGGTCCAGCTGTTGAAGTTCGCGATCCACGGATCGAAGCCCGCCACGTTCCAGCCCGCGTACAGCGGCGCGTCGCTGTGCGTGCGCGAGGCGTTGTAGCCCAGCACCAGCTCATGGCGCCGGCCGAAGAGTTCAAAGGGGCCGCTGGCGTACAGGTCGAATGCGTTCTGCACCGGCACCGCGTTCCAGCGGTTCGTCCACAGGCCGAGCCCCGCACCGGTCGCGCGGTCCATGTAGCCGCGCAGCGCGTAGCCGATGACGTCGTCGTAGGCGCGGCGCGAGCGGTTGAAGGCGGCGTGCACGGCCCAGCCGTTGTCGAAGCGGTGGTCGAGCGCGGCGAAATACTGGCGCTGGTCCTGGTACGAGTGGGCCCAGCGCGCGGCGGCGCTGCGCGAGCGGCCGTAGCTGGCCTCGCTCCCGTCGCTGAAATGCAGCGGCAGGCCGGCACGCGCCACGCCGTCGTTGTCGTGCCGCTGCAGCTCGAAGCCGGCGCTCAGGCGTGTGCTGCGCGCGAGGTCGGCTTCGACGATGCCGTAGAACAGGCGCTTCTTTTCATGGTGGCGCTCGATCCATGAATCGCCGTCCTGCACGGCCGCGACCACGCGCGCGCGCACGCGGCCGTCGGCGGTGACGGGCCCGCCGATGTCGAGCTCGGCGCGCTGCCGATTCCAGGTGCCCGCGCTGAACGAGGCGCTGGCCTGCAGCGCGTTGCCGGGGCGCTTGCGCACGAGGTTGACGGTGGCCGCCGGCGTGCCCACACCGTTGAGCAGACCGGTGGCGCCGCGCACCACCTCGACGCGGTCGTAGAAGGCCAGGTCACCGGTCTGCAGCAGCCAGGTGCCGGCCTGCGGGATGCCGTCGACCTGGTAGTTCTCGACCTCGAAGCCGCGCGAATAGACGGCGTTGGCGTCGGTGCCGGCGTTGCCGCTTTGCACGAAGCTCAGGCCGGGCGCCTGGCGCAGCACGTCGCTGATCTGGCCCAGGCCCTGGTCGTCGAGGCGGTCGCGCGTGAGCACGCTGACCGACTGCGGCGTCTCGCGCAAGCTGAGTTCGAGCCGCGTCGCGGTGCCGATCGCGCCGTCGGTGGTGTAGGAGCCGGTGCCTTCGGTGACGGTGCCGGTGTCGCGCCCGCCGGTGACCGTGACTTCGCTGAGCGCACCGCCTGCTGCGGGCGCTTCGGCCTGCGGCTTCGGGCCCGGTGTGCGCTGCGCCGCGACGCGCAGCGCGTAGCCGCCCGAAGCGCCACGCACCGCTTCGAGGCCGCTGCCTTCGAGCAGCTGCAGCAGCGCCTCGCGCGCCGTGTAGCGGCCCTGCAGCGCGGGCGCGCGCTTGCCGCGCACCACCTCGGCATCGACGCCGAGCAGCAGCCCCGTGCGCACGGCGAGCGCGGTCAGTGCGCTGCTCAGCGGCTGCGCGGGCTGGTGCCACTCGAAGGCCGCATCGGCAGCGGGCGTTTGCGCGGCGGCCGGCACGGCAAGCAGCACCAGGCTCGCCAGCGCGAAGGCACGGCGCAGGCGATGCCAGCGCTGCGCGGTCTCGGTCGGGTCTGCGGGTCCTGTCATGGTGTGGTGAATCTCTTTTCACCACCTATGACAAGCGGGCACGGGAAACGGGTAGCGGCGCGCGCGGAAAAAGTTCGCCCGCCCGGTCACGGCGACGCCGTGGTGGTCACCCGCACCAGCCACGGCGACAGCGTCGACACGCGCAAGCTCGGCAGCGCGCTGGCGAGCAGCGCGAGCGCGGCGTCGCTTTGCTGGATCGGCAGCACGCCGGTGAAGCGCAGCGCGCCCAGGGCCTCGTCGTCGGCCAGCAGCAGCCCGGGCCGGTGCCGGCCGAGCTGGCGCAGCACCTCGGCCACCGGTGCGTCGTCGAACACCAGCCGGCCCTGCGGCCAGGCCAGGCCGCCGGGCGCGGCGGGCACGGTGTCGGTGGTGACGCCGCGGCGATCGAAGCGCACCTGCTGCCCCGCCTGCACGTCGACCCAGCGGTCGTCGCCGCCGTCCAGCGGCTGCACGCGCACGCGCGATTCGGTGACGGTGACGAGCGTGTCGCTCGCCTCGCGCCGCACGGCGTAGCGCGTGCCCAGCGCCTGCGCGCTGCCGTCGCGGTCGACCACGGCAAAAGGCTTGTCGCCGTGCGCGACCTCGACGAAGACCTCGCCGCGCAGCAGCTGCACCCGGCGCACGCTGCCGGAGAAATCGATGTCGATGGCCGAGTCGCTGTTCAGCGCGACGCGGCTGCCGTCCTCGAGCGTGAGGTGGCGGATCTCGCCGGCGCCGGTGCGTTCATCCGCCAGCCAGGCCTGCCACGGCATCGCGGCGCCCGCCACGAGCAGGCAGGGCAGCAGCACGAGCGCGCCCAGCGCCTGGCGCGAGAGGCCACGGCGCGCAGGTTGCGGCGCGGGGGTGTCGGGCGTGACCGACTCCCACATGCGGCGCATCTCGGCCAGCAGCCGCGCATGGCGTTCGTCGAGCGCGCACCACGCCGCGCAGGCGGCGCGCGTGGCGTCGTCCACGCTGTCGTCGGCGAGGGTCACGGCCCACAGCGCCGCCTCCTCGCGCAGGCGCTCGGCGGCCGCGTCAGGCATGGGCCGGGGCGTCGGCGCTTTCCGCTTCGGGCACGGCCGCGGCCATGCGGCCGTGGCAATGCGCCAGCACCTTCGCGAGGTACTGCTTCACGCGCGTCTCGGACACGCCCAGTTCGGCCGCGATCTCGCGGTACGAGCGGCCTTCGACGCGCGCCATCAGGAAGGCGGTGCGGCTCTTCACGTCGAGCTCGGTCGCCAGCAATGCGAGCACCTGGCCCAGCAGTTCGCGCGCGCAGGCCTTGTCCTCGGCGCTGGGCGCGCAGGCGTCCTCAGCCATCAGCGCCACGGTGCGCAGCACCTCGGCCTCGACCTGCATGCGGCGAAAGCGGTTGATCATCAACCGGCTGGCCACCACCTGCAGGAAGGCGCGCGGCTGGCGCAGCACCGGCTGTTGCGGCAGCTCGATGAGGTTGAGAAAGGTGTCGTGCGTGAGATCGGCCGCGGTGAAGCCGCAGCGCAGGCGGCCCAGCAACCAGCTGCGCAGCCAGCCCTGGTGGTCGACGTACAGCTGCCGGACTTCCGGATGGGACATGGTGTGAAGGGGCATCGCGGGCAGCGACGCAATTGAGAGTTATTCTCATTATAGATTTGTAAAGTTTGTCCTGTCCCCCGAAACGTCTCATTCCGCATGAGGCACCGCGCGGGCTACCCGTTTCCGCGCCTCGCACGTCTTAGCAGCATGACCCTCGCTTTCTTCTGCAGGGACGCCCGGTGACGGCGCCCGCTTCCCGTTCGCGCGCCGGCACACGCCTGCGCATCGCCGCCTTCGCGGCGCTGGCCCTGGCCGCCGTTGCCGTGGCCTATGTCTGGGCGAGCCCGCGCGACCCCGGCTGGGAAACCGCCGTGCTGCGCCGTGGCGACATCGAAAGCAGCGTGACCGCCATCGGCACGCTGCAGCCGCGCCGTTATGTGGACGTGGGCGCGCAGGTGTCGGGCCAGATCCTGCGGCTGCACGTGCAGCCCGGCGACCCGGTGAAGAAGGGCCAGCTGATGGTGGAGATCGACCCCAGCGTGCAGCAGGCCACCGTGGACGCCGGCCGCGCCTCGCTCGCGGGCCTGCGCGCGCAACTGGCCGACCAGCACGCGCAGCACCGCCTGGCACGCCAGCAGTTCGCACGCCAGCAGCAGATGGCCGCCGAAGGCGCCACGCGCGCCGAAGACGTGCAGACCGCCGAAGCCACGCTGGCCTCGGCCGCCGCGAAGATCGCGCACCTCGAAGCCCAGATCGCCCAGACCCAGGCCACGCTGAAGGCCGACGAGGCCCGCCTGGGCTACACGCGCATCTACGCGCCGATGGCCGGCAGCGTGGTCTCGGTGCAGGCGCGCGAGGGCCAGACGCTCAACGCCACCTACCAGACGCCCGACATCCTGCGCGTGGCCGACCTGTCGAGCATGACCGTGTGGACCGAGGTCTCGGAAGCCGACGTGCGCCGTGTGAAGCGCGACATGGCCGTGTACTTCACCACGCTCGGCGCCGACCGCCGCCGCTGGGAAGGCACGGTGCGCCAGGTGCTGCCCTCGCCGCCCGTGCCCGCGGGCAAGAGCGGCGGCGACGCGCCGCAGGCGCCCGCCGCCAGCAAGGTCGTGCTCTACACGGTGCTGTTCGACGTCGACAACGCCGACGGCGAGCTCATGCCGCAGATGACCGCGCAGGTGAGCTTCGTCGCCGCCTCGGCGCGCAACGTGGTGGTGGCGCCGCTGCCCGCGCTCACGGCCGTGAAGGGCCAGAGCGGGCGCTTCACCGCGCGCGTGCTCGGCCCCGACGGCCAACCCGCGCCGCGCGAGGTGCGCATCGGCGTGCGCGACCGGCTCTCGGGCGAGGTGCTCGAAGGCTTGGCGGAAGGCGAGCGCCTCATCACCGGCGAGCGCGCGGCCGGTGGCGGCACGCGGAAGTTCCAGCTGTGAGTGCGGCCGAGACGAAGACGCCCCCGCTGATCGCGCTGCACGACCTGCGCAAGTCCTACGGCGGCCACGACGGCGCGCCGGCCGTCGAGGTGCTGCGCGGCATCACGCTCGAGCTGCATGCGGGCGAGTTCGTCGCCATCGTCGGCAGCTCGGGCTCGGGCAAGTCGACGCTGATGAACCTGCTGGGCTGCCTCGACCGGCCGACCGGCGGGCGCTACCTGTTCGCCGGCCAGGACGTGGCCGGCATGGACGCCGACGCGCTCGCGCGATTGCGGCGCGAGGCCTTCGGCTTCGTGTTCCAGGGCTACCACCTGATCTCGACCGAGTCGGCGCAGGAGAACGTCGAGATGCCCGCCATCTACGCCGGCGCGGCGCCCACCGAGCGCGCCTCGCGCGCACGCGGGCTGCTCACGCGCCTGGGCCTGGGCGAGCGGCTGGGCCACCGGCCGCACCAGCTCTCGGGCGGCCAGCAGCAGCGCGTGTCGATCGCGCGCGCGCTCATGAACGGCGGGCGCATCGTGCTGGCCGACGAGCCCACCGGCGCGCTCGACTCGCGCAGCGGCGAAGAGGTGATGGCACTGCTCGACGAGATGGCCGCCGCCGGCCACACCGTGATCCTCATCACGCACGACCGCGAGGTGGCGCAGCGCGCGCGCCGCGTGATCGAGATCCGCGACGGCTGCATCGTGTCGGACAGCGGGCGCGCGCCCGTCGAAGCGCCACCAGAGCCACTTCCGCTGCCCTCGCCCACGCACACAGCCGACGCCGCCGACACCCCGCGCGCCCTGCTCTCCGAGCTGCACGAGGCGCTGCGCGCAGCGTGGCGCGTGATGTGGATCCACCGCTTTCGCACCGGCCTCACGCTGCTGGGCATCGTGATCGGCGTGGCCTCGGTCATCGTGATGCTCGCGGTCGGCACCGGCTCGCAGGAGGCGGTGATGAAGCAGATCTCGCTGTTCGGCGCCGACAAGATGTACGTGGCCGCCATTCCCGACAGCGCGCGCGGGCGCGGCGGCAAGCTCACGCTGGCCGATGTCGACACCATCCGCCGCCTGCCCAACGTGCGCGTGGCCATGCCGTACATCGAGGGCTTCGTGGTCGCGCGGCGCGGCAACGTGGACCACCGCACCGAGGGCGGCGGCGCCACCACCGATTTCGAGCAGGCGCTGAAGTGGCCGACCGCGCGCGGCATCTTCTTCGACGAGAGCGACGAGCAGGGCCTGGCCAAGGTCGCGGTGATCGGCGAGCGCGTGCAGGCCGCGCTGTTCGCCGACGGCACCGACCCCGTGGGCCAGCGCATCCTCTTGGACAACGTGCCCTTCGACGTGCTGGGCGTGCTCGCCGCCAAGGGCGCGGGCGGCGGCCAGGCCAGCGAGGACGAGCGCGTGATCGTGCCCTTCTCCACCGCCGCCGCGCGGCTGTACGGCAGCAACCACCCGACCTGGGTGGCGGTGGCCGTGCACGACGTCGACAAGGCCTCGGAGACGGCGGCCGAGATCGTCGAGGTGCTGGCCGCGCAGCGCCACGTGCGCGACGTGCAGGTGTTCAACCAGACCGAGTCGATCAAGGCGCGCGCGCAGACCCAGCGCACCATGACCGTGATGCTCGGGCTGATCGCGGCGGTGTCGCTGGTGGTCGGCGGCATCGGCGTGATGAATGTGATGCTCATGACCGTGCGCGAACGCACGCGCGAGATCGGCATCCGCATGGCCACCGGCGCACGCCAGCGCGACATCCTGCGGCAGTTCCTGGTCGAGGCGGTGCTGGTCACGGTGACCGGCGGCGTCGCGGGCGTGGCGGGCGGGCTGCTCGTGGGCGCCGCGCTCATCGTGTGGAGCGTGCCGGTGATCTTTTCCCTCACGGCCATCGCGGGCGCCTTCGGCTGCGCCGTGCTCACCGGCCTGGTGTTCGGCTTCATGCCGGCCCGCAAGGCCGCCGCGCTCGACCCGGTCGCGGCCCTGTCTTCCGAATGACGACTGCCATGACGCGCCTTTTCTTCTCTCCCGCCGCGCTGGCCCTGGCGGCGCTGCTGCTCGCGGGCTGCGCGACGCCATCGGCCGATGCGCCCGCCACCGCAGCCCCCGTCGCAGACCCGTGGTGGAGCGGCTTCGGCAGCACCGAGCTGCCGGCCTTCGTCGCCGCAGTCGATGCCGGCAACCCCGACGGCGATGCCGCCGAAGCTCGTCTGCGCCAGGCCGAAGCGCAGGAGCGCATCACTGGCGCCTCGGCCTGGCCCGAGCTGTCGGCCACCGCCGATGTGCAGCGCCAAGGCCGGCTCGGCGGCGATGCGAACGTGAGCGGCAACCGGCGCGCGCTCGGGCTCGATGCGCGTTACGAGGTCGACCTGTGGGGCCGCCTGCGCGCACAGCGCGACAGCGCCGGCGCCTCGCGACGCGCCAGCGCCTTCGACCGCGACGCGGTGCGCCTCGCACTGCGCGCGGGCGCGGGCGCGGCCTGGCTCGACGCGCTGGGCCTGCGCGAGCGCACGGCCATCGCGCGGCGCAGCCTGGACGATGCCGAACGGCTGCTGCAGCTGGTCGAGGCCCGTGCGCGCGCGGGCGCGGCCTCGCCGCTCGAACTCGCACAGCAACGCGGCATCGTCGCGTCGCAGCGGCGCACGGCCGCCACGCTGCGGCAGCAGTCGCGCGCGGCGGACGTCCGCATGGCACGCTGGCTCGGCCAGGCGGGCAGCGAAGTGCCGATCGCCGTCGCCAGCCTGCAGCAGCTCGCGCTGCCGTCGGTCGAGGCGGGCCTGCCGGCCGACCTGCTCGCGCGCCGGCCCGACATCGCACGCGCCGAAGCCGCACTGGCCGCGGCCGATGCGGACGTGGCCGCGGCGCGCGCGGCGATGTTCCCGACACTCACGCTGAGTGCCGGCCTCGCGGCCGCGGGCCCGCGCTTCGGCACGCTGTTCGACCACCCGGTGTACAGCCTGGCGGCGGCGCTCGCGGCGCCGATCTTCGACGGCGGTCGGCGGGCAGCGGCGCGTGACCTGTCGGCTGCGCGGCGCGAGGAACTGCTCGCGAACTACCGCGCCGCCACGGTGGCCGCCTTCACGGATGCACTGACCGCACTCGAGGCCGTGGCCGCGCTCGACACGCAGCGCGTGGCACAAGACGAAGAACTGGCGCAGGCCGAACGCGCGCGCACGCTCGCCGAGTCGCGCTACCGCGCGGGCGCCGAGACGCTGCTCACGCTGCTCGATGCGCAGCGCACGCTGTTCGCCGCGCAGGACGCGCGTGCCCAGTTGCTGCAGGCGCGCTTGCAAGCCAGCGTGGCGCTGTACCACGCGCTCGGCGGCGGATGGTCTGCCGAAGCGGCAGCCTCCACGCGCCTCAGCCGAACCGCACGCTGATCTGCAGGCCCGGGTGCGCGTTGCGCACCGTGAGCCGGCCGCCGTGGGCTTCGGCGATGAGCCGGCACAGGTACATGCCGAGGCCGACACCGCCGGTGGCGCGCGCCCGCGCGCCGTCGGTGCGGTAGAAGGGCTCGGTCAGGCGTTCGAGCTGCGCGTCGTCCACGCCGGGGCCGAAGTCGCGCACCTCCAGCTCGGCACCGCCGTCGGCCGGCGCGCGCAAGCTCACGGTCGGCGGCTGCGGTGCGCCGGCGCTGTAGCGCAGCGCGTTGTCCAGCAGGTTGCGCACCATCAGGCGCACGCGCATGCGGTCGACGGGCTGCGGCGCCAGGCCGTCCGCGAGGTCGAGCTGCACCGCTTGCGCGCCGGGCATCTCGGCCACGATCTCGCGCACCAGCGCAGCCAGGTCTACCGGCTCGCGCTGCAACGCGGCATGCGGGCTCGCGAGGCGTTCGCTTTCGAGCAGGTCGCTGATCAAGTCGCGCATCTCGTTGAGGTCGCGCAGCAGTGCCTCGCGCTCGGCCTCGCCTTCGGGCGTGGCGGGCAGCAGCTCGGCGTTGAGGCGAGCGCGCGTGAGCGGCGAGCGCAGCTCGTGGCTCAGCGCCAGCAGCAGGCCGCGCTTGGCATCGAGCATGGCCTGGATGTCGCTGGCCATGGTGTTGACGCGCTGCGCGAGGTCGCCCAGGTCGTCGTTGCGGCGGATCGGAATGGGCTGCGTGAACTCGCCGCGGCCGAAGCGCTGCGCGCCCTCGCGGATGTCGATCAGCGGACGCAGCAGCCGGCTCACCAGTGCGTAGGCCACCACCACGAGCAGCAGCAGCACGCACAGCGTGGTCCAGCCCGCCGCGCGCGGCGCGAGCTGCCACAGCCGGGGCGCCCAGCCGAAGATGACCTTGTGCCCGTCGGCCGTGGGGCGCACGAACCAGCGCTCGGTGGAGAACATCGACTCCTCGCGGTCGCGGTCGTAGAACCAGCCGCCGCGCGCGTGCATGTCGTTTCCGGGGTTCGACTCCCAATTCACGCTGGGCCCGGTGATGCGGATCGTGATCGGCAGCCGGTCGACCAGCGCCTGCGCGCGCACCGTGTCGGGCGGCGTGCCGAGTTCGGCGACGAGGCGGTCGGCGTAGTCCATCAGCATCGGCTGCGCGGCCTCGGCCCAGGTGCTGGAGAACGACCGCTTCATGCCGCCCACGAACACTGCCGCCATCACGAGCGCGAGCACCACGAACATCATCACGATGCGCACGCGCACCGAGCTGCGCCAGCGCTGCTGCATGTGCGCGTGCATGCGCGCGTGCCAGTGCCGGCGGCGCTCCTTGCCGGGGCACAGGCCTTCGTTGTCGGCGGGCACGGCGCCTGCGCGCCTGCGGGGAAATCTCATGAAGACGGCTCGCCCGGCGCCACGGCCAACGCGTAGCCGGCGTTGCGCAGCGTCTTGATGCAGTCGAGCGGCTCGAGCTTCTTGCGCAGCCGGCTCACCACGATGTCGACCGCGCGCGTGAAGAGCTCGGCCTCGTGGCCGCGCAGCCGGTTCAGGATGTCGTCGCGGCTGAACACCTTGCCGGGCTCGCCGGCCAGCAGCGCGAGCAGGTCGAACTCGGTGCCGGTGAGTTCCACGCGCTCGCCGTGGCGCAGCACCTGGCGCCGGTCGAGGTCGATCGAGAGCCCGTCGAACACGCGCAGCTGCGCGTTGGCGGCGGCCGCTGCCGGCGCGCTGCGCTGGCGGCGCAGGATGGTCTGCACGCGCGCCACCAGTTCGCGCGGCTCGAAGGGCTTGGGCACGTAGTCGTCGGCGCCGAGTTCGAGGCCGACCACGCGGTCCATGACCTCGCCGCGCGCGGTGAGCATCACGATGGGGATGTCGCTTTCCTTGCGGATCTCGCGGCACAGTTCGAAGCCGTCCATCTCGGGCAGCATGACGTCGAGGATGGCCGCGTCGTAGTGCCCCGCACGCAGCTTGGCAATGCCTTCGCTCGGGCGCTTGGCGCTGTCGAGCGTGCAGCCGAAACGTGCGAAGTAGGTGGTCAGCGGCGCGGCGAGGTGTTCGTCGTCGTCGATCAGCAGGATGCGCGGCATGGCGGGATTGTGCCTCCTGGCAAAGAGAGCGCGAATGGCAAGGCTTGCAATCAATCCGGCCGGCATCGCACCGTCCAGACCAGGCCGGCGGCGAGGCCGGCGAGCAAGAGCACGTGATAGACCACGTCGGGCACCGTGCGCGGGCCGATGCCCGCGACGATGGTGCCCAGGCCGACCAGCGTGCCCAGCAGGGCAAAGCCCTGTCCGGCGATCGCCGCCGTGCGGGCATGCGCGGGGCGGCGCCAGGTTTCGAGCGCCGCGAGCACCAGCACGGTGGCGATCACGGCCTCGGCGGTGCGCGCCTGCGGATGCGCGTGGCCGGCCACGAGCCAGCCGCCGTGCACCGCCGACGCGACGGCGAGCGTGAGCGCCTCGCCCAGCATCACGGTGCGCGCGAGCGCGGGGCGCGTCGAAGGACGCGAACGGGCCACGGCACTCACCACGGATCGGCGCGGCCGATGCGGCCGAGGTGGGTGGACGCAAAACCGGTCGCGTACTTCAGGCCGAAGCCCAGCGCATGGTCGAGCCCGACGCGGGCCAGCCAGATCAGGCCGCCGGCCACCGCCCACGGCTGCGCCGCGAACACGCCCAGCGCCAGCAGCAGCACCGGCCCGATCAGCGCGTGCGCGGCGTTGTACAGCGCCGCGCCGACACGCGGCCCCGCGAGGTAGCCGAGCAGCGAAAGGTCGGGTGCGAACAGCCAGAGCGCGAACACGCCCCAGCCCATGCCGAACTGGGCATAGCCGACCAGCGCCACCGCGAGCACCACCGCGCCTTCGAAGCGCAGCACGGTGCGCACGCCGTCCATGGCCGGTGCTTCGGGTTCGCGGGACACCACGGAGGCGACGTGGTGCTGCGGCGCCCGCAGAGCGGGTCGATGCAGCGACACGAAGCGCGCCCAGCCCGGGGGCGAGCCGATTTCAGCCATGACGGTTCCAGCGGCGGCCACCGCGGTCCATGAAGTCGCGCACCTTCTGCTGTTGCGCCGGGTTCAGGTGGTCGAAGAAATCGGCCGCGGCGGCGATGACCTCCGGGCTGCCGGTGCGCACCACGGCAGTCTTCTCTTCGATCAGGCGTGCGGCGCCGGCCTGGTCGAGCGTGTTGCCCGCGAACAGGGCCTTGAACTGCGAGCGCGGATCGCCCGAGCCGCCCGCACCGCGCATCGCCTGGCGCTGCGCCTGCAGCTTCTCGGCGAGCACGGTGAGCTTCTGCTTCTGCGCGGCGTCGAGTTCGAGCTTGCTGCCGACACGCTCGACCATCTTGGCGCGGAACTCGGCGCTGTCGCCGCCCCAGCCGTGGCGGTGGCCGGCACAGCCGGCGATGCTGCCGGCGACGACGGCCAGGCCGGCGAATCCGAACAGGGTGCGTTTGATCCAGTGCTTCATGGGGGTGCTCCTTCATGCGCCCCTGCGCGGGGCTGCTTCAGTGATGGACGAGGCGACGGCGGCGCCGCCCGGGGCGCCGCATCGTCGGCTCAGAGACGGTTGCCGCTGTCGCGCGCGGCGGCGGCACGCGCGTCGACGGGGTTCTGCATCGTCGAGATGACCTTGCTGTTCACGCGCGAACCGGAGGTCACGTTCTGGTCGGGGGCGGCGGCGGTGCGCACGGCTTCGGCGATGACGCGGGCGCGGTCGGTCGACACGGCCACGGTCTCGGGGCCGCGCGAACCGCGCACGACGTTCTGGTCGGGGGCGGCGGCGGCGCGCACGGCTTCAGCGTTGACATCGGCGCGGCTCATGGCCGACACGGGCGCGTGGACGCCCTCGTAGCTTTCAGCCTTGGCGCCGGCGGCGGCGAGCATGGCGAAGGAACCGACAGCAACGAGCTGCGCGAGGGAGAAGGACGACTTGACGATCATGATGCAGGCCTTTCTTTCAGGGGTTGGAAGAGGAGACCTGATGGTGCGCGTCGATGCCCCGAGAGTCCTTTCACCCCCGTATCGCCGTATTTCGGTTTGTTTCACCAGGATTGGCTCGGCCCCAGGCTGCGCGCACTTCGTGTCGCTTCGCCAACCCCCTACCGGGGGCAACACCGACGGCCCGGCAAAGCCGGTTCCGTGGTGTTCCTGGTGCTTGCGTCCCACCGCGAAGGGCGGGGTTACGGGCTCAGCCCGCGAGTGCGGCCGCGGGATCGTCCGCGTCGAGCACGCCCTGCGCCCAGGGCTCGAGCTTGCCGGTGTCGGCGCGCAGCACTTCCTGCTTCACGGCCAGGATGCGCGAGGGGTGCATGGAGAAGCTGCGCAGGCCCAGGCCCAGCAGCAGGCGCGTGAAGGCGACGTCACCGGCCATCTCGCCGCACACCGACACGCCCTTGCCCTGGCGGCGGCACTCGGTGATGGTGTCGGCCACGAGCTTGAGCACCGCGGGGTGCGCGGGGTCGTACAGGTGGGCGACGGCCTCGTCGGCGCGGTCGATGGCCAGCGTGTACTGGATCAGGTCGTTGGTGCCGATCGAGAGGAAGTCGAAGTGCTTCAGGAAGGTCTTGAGCGTGAGCGCGGCGGCCGGGATCTCGATCATGGCGCCGAGCTTGACCGGGCCGTACACGGCGCCGCGGTTGTCGAGTTCGGCGCGCGCGAAGTCGATCAGCGACAGCGTCTGGCGGATCTCGCTGGCGTGCGCGAGCATCGGAATGAGCAGGTGGATCTCGCCATGCGCCGCCGCGCGCAGGATGGCGCGCAGCTGCGTGAGGAACATCGCCGGATCGGCCAGACTCCAGCGGATGGCACGCAGGCCGAGCGCGGGGTTCAGGTGCTCCTGTTTGCTGCCCGATTTACCGTCCAGCGGCTTGTCGGCGCCCACGTCGATGGTGCGGATGGTGACGGGCATGCCCTGCATGCCCTCGACCGCGCGCTTGTAGGCCTGGTACTGCTCTTCCTCGTCGGGCAGGCGCGTCTGGCGCGCCGAGTTCTCGCGGCCCATGAAGAGAAATTCGCTGCGAAAGAGGCCCACGCCCACGGCGCCGGCCTTGACGGCGCCGGCCGTGTCCTCGGGCATCTCGATGTTGGCCAGCAGGTCGACGCGCTGGCCGTCGAGCGTGACGGCCGGCTTGTGGCGCAGCCGCGCGAGCCGGCCGCGCTCGAGGTCGCCCTGGCGCTGCTTGAAGCCGTACTCGGCCAGGATGATCGGCGACGGGTCGACGATCATCACGCCGGCCTCGCCGTCGATGATCACCCAGTCGTCCTGGCGCACCAGCTGGCTCGCGGAGCGCGCGCCGACGATGGCCGGGATGTCCATGCTGCGCGCGACGATGGCGGTGTGCGAGGTGCGCCCGCCCACGTCGGTGACGAAGCCCGCGAACACGCTCTTCTTGAACTGCAGCATGTCGGCCGGCGAGAGGTCGTGCGCGATGAGTACCAGCGGCACGTCGAAGCCGTCGCCCGCGGTGGGGTCGTCGTCTTCGTCGTCGTGGTCGTGATGGGCGGCGGCGCGCTTGCGCCGCGGCGGGCTCGGCGCGAGCACGGCGGCCGTGCCCTTCATGCGATGCAGCATGCGCTCGACCACCTGTTCGAGGTCCGCCTTGCGCTCGCGCAGGTACGGGTCCTCCATCTCGTCGAACTGGCGCGCGATGATCTCGAGCTGCGTGGTCAGCGCCCATTCGGCGTTGTACAGCCGCTCGCTGATCCAGTGCTTCACGCCGCCGCTGAGCACGTCGTCCTGCAGCAGCATCTGGTGCACCTCGAGCAGCGCCGCAAGCTCGTGCGGCGCGTCGTTCGGGCCCATCTGCGCCACGCTGGCCTGCAGCTTGGTGAGCTCGTCGGCCACCGCGTTGCGCGCGGTGCGCACACGGTCGATCTCGGTCTCGATCTCTTCGGGCTTGATGAAGTAGTGCGCCACGTCGATGCGGCTGGACACGACCAGCACCGCGCGGCCGATGGCAATGCCACGGGCGACCGGGAGACCGTGGACTGCGAAGGTCATGCGCGGGTCCTTATTCGCCTTCGCCGAACTTGTCGTCCATCAGTTGGACGATGGCGTTCATGGCTTCGTCTTCCTGCGGGCCGTTGGTCTCGAGCTCGACGGTCACGCCGAGGCCGGCGGCCAGCATCATGACGCCCATGATGCTCTTGGCGTTGATGCGGCGGTCGCCGCGCGACAGCCACACCTCGCAGGGGAAGCTGCCGGCGAGCTTGGTCAGCTTGGCCGACGCGCGTGCGTGCAGGCCCAGCTTATTGCTGATGGTCACGGATTTCTTGATCACTGTGCTTTCTTTTCGCCTGGTTCTGGGGAGCCGCCACCGCCACCTGCATCACGCCGGCGGTGCCGCCCGCGAGGGCCCGCTGCACCAGGGTGTCGAGCGGTTCGTGGCGGTAGGTGACGGCGCGCAGCAGCATCGGCAGGTTGACACCGGCCACGAGCCGCGAGCGCACGCCGTCCACCAGCTTCTGCGCCACGTTGCAGGGCGTGGCGCCGAACACGTCGGCCAGCACCAGCACTTGCGAGCGCGGGGCATGCAGCTGCTGCGCGAGCGTGATGCGCGCGGCGGCCAGCGTTTCCTCGGGCGACACGTTGGGCAGCACGTCGAGGGCCACGACGGCCTGTTCGCAGTCGGGGAACACATGCAGCGCGCACTGCCGCAGCGCCTGTGCGAACGGGGAGTGGGCAATGATGAGGATGCTGTTCATGCGGCTCGGAGGACGACGCGTCGATTATGCGGGGGCGCCCAAAGGAAGTAGAGACATCGAGGACACAACGCGGCAGCCAGGGAAGACGGCCAATTCGGGCGCGTGGCCAGGGTGTCGATTGGCGCGGCGGCAACAGCTATGAAAACGATAGCTGGCCCGCGCATCGCGGCCCGCCGGCCGGCCCTCGCTCATGGCAGGCGCAGGCCCTCGAAGAAGGTCTTGGTCGCCTCGGGCGAGGACGGGCGGCCGAGCACGGTGGCCTGGTAGAGCGACACGCTGCCGTCTTTCTGCGACTGCGCGAACCAGAGCACCTGGACCGGCGCCACGCCCTGCTGCGCCGATTGCCCGTCGAGCCGCCACGGTGCGGGAACGGCCGTGGCGCGCGGCAAGGTGGCCGGCCCCTGGATCACCTGCGCGACGCCCAGCTGGCCGTGCGTGGCCGTGCGCCAGGCCGTGAGCCAGGCCTCGGCCTGCGCCGGGCTGGTCGCGGCGGCATGGGCCACGGCGAAGGTCGCGCCGCCGGCTTCGCAGCCGGTCATGTCGACCTGCACCGACTCGGCGCCCAGCGGCACCGCGCGCTGGGCGCGGTCGGCCTTGCAGGGCAGCAGCGCGACCAGGCCGGCGTCGGCGATCGGCACTTCGCGCCAGTTGAAGGTGGGGCTGCAGGCGCCCAGCGCGGCGGCCAGGGCCAGCACGGGCCAGGAGGGGGAAGGAAGCGAGGGCATCGGAGGACGATTATCGAGCGGCCTTCGGGGAATGAAGCGGGTGTGCCGGCGCGTTCCGGCACGCGGAACTAAAATCGCGCCGCCTCTCTCCTTCAGGTGCCCATGAAAAAATACATCGCTGCCGCCGCCGTCGTGATCGCCCTGGCCGCCGGCGTGGGCGTGTACCTCGGTTCGGGCAGCACCGCCGCCCCGGCCTCGACCTTCGTGCTGCTCGACGGCACCACCAAGAGCACGGCCGACCTGAAGGGCAAGGTCACGCTGGTCAACTTCTGGGCCACCAGCTGCGTGACCTGCGTGGCCGAGATGCCCAAGGTGATCTCGACCTACGACAAGTACAAGTCCAAGGGCTATGACACGCTGGCGGTGGCCATGAGCTACGACCCGCCGAGCTACGTCGTCAACTTCGCCGAAACCCGCAAGCTGCCGTTCAAGGTGGCGATCGACAACACTGGCAGCGTGGCGCAGGCCTGGGGCGACGTGAAGCTCACACCGACCACCTTCATTGTCAACAAGAAGGGCGAGATCGTGAAGCGCTACGTGGGCGAGCCCGACTTTGCCGAGCTGCACAAGCTGATCGAAAAGCTCCTGGCCGAGGCCTGACCTTCGGCCCCAGAAAAGCAAAAGGCGCTCCGAGGAGCGCCTTTTTCGTGGCGAAAGCCCGCGGCTTACTGGTTGCGGAAGCTGTCGTGGCAGGCCTTGCAGCTCGCGCCGGTCGGGCCGAACTGGGCCTTGAGCGCGTCGATGTTGCCGGCCTTAGCGGCAACCACCAGCTTGCCGGTCTCGGCGATCACCTTGTCCTGGTGTTCCTTGAACTTCGCGGCTTCCTTCCAGACCTCGGGCTTGGCCTTGCCGCCCTCGGTGCCGGCGCCAAAGCCGGCCCAGGGCAGCTTGGCCATGTCGGCGACGATCTCGGCGTTGGCGGCCGCAGCGGCGGCGTCGTAGGGCGCCCGGCCGTTGGCCATGGCGCCGAGGCGGCCGAAGTGCTGGGCCATCACGAACAGCGCGCTCTGGCGGTACTTGATGGCATCTTCGGGCTTGGCAAACTGTGCCGCGGCGGGCAGGGACATCGCAGCGCAGGCGGCTGCAAGGGCGAACGAAGCAAAACGGGTCATCGTGGGTCCTTGTGTGGGGGTTTGGGCACCGTCGAACGCGGTGCTGCAGGCAGTGTAGGGGCTGCCCGTGTCGGGCGCATAGCAACAACCCGGTGGAACGACCGGGCCGGACTTTGCTAATCTGCGCCTTCCGCAGCCTCGCGCCCCGGCGCCTTTTTCGATGACCGACACCCTCTCGGTGGCCCGCACACGCGTCTGGGACCTGCCGACCCGCCTCTTTCACTGGGCGCTCGCCTTCGCCGTGATCGGCCTGATCGTGACGGGCCTGAACGGCATCATGGAATGGCATTTCCGCCTCGGCTACACCGTGCTGGCGCTGCTGCTGTTCCGGCTGATCTGGGGGGTCGTGGGCGGGCGCTGGTCGCGCTTCGCGGCCTTCATCTATGCGCCGGGCTCGGTCATCGCCTACCTGCGCGGCAAGTCGCACCCCGACCACCTGATCGGCCACACGCCGCTGGGCGCGCTGTCGGTGTTCGCGGTGCTGGCGCTGTTGATCCTGCAGGTCGCCACCGGGCTGATGGCCGACGACGAGATTTCCGCCTCCGGGCCGCTGACCCGCTTCGTGTCGGGCGCCATGGTGAGCCTGGCGACGGGCTGGCACAAGGCGCAGGGCAAGTGGATCGTGATCGCCCTGGTGAGCCTGCATGTGCTGGCGGTGCTGTTCTATGTGCTGGTCAAGCGGCACCGGCTCGTCGGGCCAATGCTGTCGGGTGACAAGCTGGTGGTCGCCGGTGCGGCCTCCAACGGGAATGGCAATGGCAACGGCGTGGCTCCGAGCCGCGACGATGCGGTGTCGCGCACGCTGGCGCTGGTGCTGTTCGCGCTGTGCGCGGGCGTGGCGTTCTGGGTGGCTTCGTTGCGCGTATGAGCGGCTTTTCCGTCTCCCGCCCGCTGCCGCTGTCGGACACGCCGGCGGTGGTGCTGCTCACGCCCGACGAACCGCATGAAGTCAACGCCGTGCGCGCCATCTTCCGCGACTACGCGGGCTCGCTGGCCATCGACCTCGGCTTCCAGGATTTCGACGGCGAGCTGGCCGGACTCCCCGGCGAGTACGCCGAGCCGCGCGGCACCTTGCTGCTGGCGCTGGTCGATCCCGCCCATGTGAACGAAGACGCCGGCCGCGCCGCACCCACGCTGAAGCGCGCCGACGGCACGCTCGCCCACGTGGCGGGCTGCTGCGCGCTGCGCCCGATCGACAGCACGGACTACGCGAACGCGGCGGAAATGAAACGGTTGTATGTGCGCCCCGGGTTCCGGGGGCTCGGGCTCGGCCGGCAGCTGGCCGAGGCCATCCTCGATGCGGCCCGCAGCGCAGGCTATGCCTGCGTGCTGCTCGACACCCTCGACGACATGGAGTCGGCGCGCGCCCTCTACGAAGACCTGGGCTTCGCGGAGGTGCCGCCCTACTATCACAACCCCGTCGCCGGGGCTCACTACCTCAAGGTAGAGCTGTAGGCCGGGCTCAGCCGCGGGCTTGCGCCAGCAGCGTGTCGGCGTCGCTCACTTCGAACTTGCCCGGGCCTTCGACGTTCAGCGTCGCGACCTTGCCGTCCTTCACGAGCATCGAGTAGCGGTTGCTGCGCAGGCCCATGCCGCGGCCGGTCAGGTCCAGCGTGAGGCCGGTGGCTTTTGCGAAGTCCGCACTGCCGTCGGCCAGCATGCGCACCTTGGCGCCGGTCTTCTGGTCGCGCGCCCAGGCGCCCATCACGAACGCGTCGTTCACGCTCACGCACCAGATCTCGTCCACGCCGGCGGCCTTGAAGTCCTCGAAGTGCTGCACGTAGCCCGGCACATGCTTGGCCGAGCAGGTGGGCGTGAAGGCGCCCGGCAGTGCGAACAGCGCGATGGTCTTGCCCGCCGTGGCCTTGGTCACGTCGACCGGGTTCGGGCCGATGCTGCAGCCCTCGCCCTCCACTTCGGAATATTCCTGCAGGGTGGCCGAAGGAAGGGTGTCGCCGACTTTGATCATGTGAATTGCTCCTGAAAAAGAAAAACGGCCCACATTGTGGGCCGTTTCCGGATGGGTTGCCTCAAGGGCGACCGAGTGCCTGATCAGACCAGGACGGCCTTCTCGACCAGACGGGTCACGACCCAGTTCTTGGTCTTCGAGATCGGACGGCTTTCCGTGATCTCGATGGTGTCGCCGAGGTGGTACTCGCCCTTTTCGTCATGGGCGTGGTACTTGCTCGTCTTGGCCACGATCTTGCCGTAGAGCTCGTGCTTCACACGGCGCTCGACCAGCACGGTCACGGTCTTGGCACGCTTGTCGCTGACCACCTTGCCGATCAAGGTGCGCTTGAGGGATTTTTTAGCTTCCGTCATGTTCACTCCTTACTTGGCGGCTTGGGTCTCTTGCTCTTTCTGAGCAAGAATGGTCTTGGCGCGAGCGATGTCGCGACGCGTCACGCGCAGCGTCGTGGTGTTCGACAGCTGTTGCGTGGCCTTCTGCATGCGCAGGCCGAAATGGGCCTTCTGCAGATCCTTGATTTCGGCTTGCAGGCCTGCGACGTCCTTCGTGCGCAGGGTTGCGGCCTTCGTCACCTTGGCCGAAGCCGCGGTTTCTTTCTTCTTACGTGTTGCCATGGATGTTCTCCTCTCAGGCGCCGAGCTGGCGAGCGACGAACGTCGTGCGCAGCGGAAGCTTGGCGGCGGCCAGGCGGAACGCTTCGCGGGCGAGTTCTTCGGGCACGCCGACGATCTCGAACACGATCTTGCCAGGCTGGATTTCAGCGACGTAGTACTCGGGGTTGCCCTTACCGTTACCCATCCGCACTTCAGCGGGCTTGGTAGAGATCGGCTTGTCCGGGAACACGCGGATCCAGATACGGCCACCGCGCTTCACGTGACGCGAAATCGCGCGACGAGCGGCTTCGATCTGGCGCGCCGTGAGGCGACCGCGGTCGGTGCATTTGAGACCGAAGTCACCGAACGCAACCGAGTTACCCGTGGTTGCGATGCCGGTGTTGCGGCCCTTTTGTTCCTTGCGGAACTTTCTGCGTGCAGGTTGCAGCATGTTTTGTTACTCCGTGAGGGCCCCAGGCACTTGCGTGCCCGGGAGCGACCGATTACTCGGTCTTGGCACCGTCCGCTGCTGCAGCGGGCGCGGCTTTGCGGACGCGCTTAACGGCGGGTTTCGAGTCTGCACCGGCACCGCCGGTTGCTTCTGCGGGCTTGTCGCTGCCATCGGCCGGAGCGGTGTTGCCACCGATCGGACCACGGGCACCGGCACGGGGGCCGGGACCACGACGGTCGCCACCCGGACGGTCGCCAGGGCGACCATCACGGCGGGGACCACGCGGGCGGCGCTCTTCGTCCGGACGCGGCGTTTCGACGGCCGGCAGGTCGTTGCGACCCAGCGTGTCGCCCTTGTAGACCCAGACCTTGACGCCGATGACGCCGTAGGTGGTCTTGGCTTCCGAGGTGCCGTAGTCGATGTCGGCGCGCAGGGTGTGAAGCGGCACGCGGCCTTCGCGGTACCACTCGGTACGTGCGATTTCGATGCCGTTCAGGCGGCCAGCCGACATGATCTTGATGCCCAGGGCACCCAGACGCATGGCGTTCTGCATGGCGCGCTTCATGGCGCGGCGGAACATGATCCGCTTTTCGAGCTGCTGCGTGATGCTGTCGGCGATCAGCTGCGCATCGATTTCGGGCTTGCGCACTTCTTCGATGTTGACCGCAACCGGCACGCCGAGCTGCTTGCCCAGTTCGCGCTTGAGGTTCTCGATGTCTTCGCCCTTCTTGCCGATCACGACGCCCGGACGAGCCGAGTAGATCGTGATGCGTGCGTTCTTGGCGGGACGCTCGATCATGACGCGCGACACCGAAGCGTTCTTCAGCTTCTTCTTCAGGTATTCGCGAACCTTGATGTCTTCGGCCAGCATGCCCGCGAAATCGCGGTCGCTTGCGTACCAACGGCTGGACCAGTTACGGGTGACCGCAAGGCGGAACCCGGTTGGGTGGATTTTCTGTCCCATATTTCTTCCAGGCCTTCTTAGTTGCCAACCGTCACGTACACATGGCACGTGGGCTTGCTGATGCGATTGCCGCGACCCTTGGCGCGCGCCGTGAAGCGCTTGAGCGTTGCACCTTGCTCGACGTAGATGGTCTTGACCTTCAGCTCGTCGATGTCGGCACCGTCGTTGTGCTCGGCGTTGGCAATCGCCGACTCGAGCACCTTCTTGATGATCACAGCGGCCTTCTTCTGCGTGAATTGCAGAACGTTGAGCGCTTGATCGACCTTCTTGCCGCGGATCAGGTCCGCGACCAGACGGCCCTTGTCGACCGACAGGCGGACACCGCGGAGGACTGCACGTGTTTCAGACATGGTCGTTCCTTACTTCTTCTGGACTTTTTTGTCCGCGGGGTGCCCCTTGAACGTGCGCGTGAGCGCAAATTCGCCGAGCTTGTGGCCGACCATCTGGTCGGTGATGTACACGGGCACGTGTTGCTTGCCGTTGTGCACAGCGATGGTCAGACCGATGAACTCGGGCAGAACCATCGAGCGGCGCGACCAGGTCTTGATCGGCTTCTTGTCCTTGTTCGTCACGGCCTTGTCGGCCTTGGCCACGAGGTGGTGGTCGACGAAAGGACCCTTTTTGAGAGAGCGAGTCATTGGCTATCCCTTACTTCTTGCGACGCGACACGATGAAGACCTGCGTGCGCTTGTTGTTACGGGTGCGATAGCCCTTGGTCAGATTGCCCCACGGGTCGACAGGATGGCGGCCTTCGCCAGTCTTGCCTTCGCCACCACCGTGCGGGTGGTCGACCGGGTTCATCACCACGCCGCGAACGGTCGGGCGGATACCCATGTGACGCTTCACACCGGCCTTGCCGAGCTGGCGCAGGCTGTGTTCTTCGTTGGCCACTTCACCGATGGTCGCGCGGCATTCGATGTGAATGCGGCGGACTTCGCCCGAACGCATGCGGACCTGGGCGTACACGCCTTCACGGGCCAGCAGCGTGGCCGAGGTACCGGCCGAACGTGCGATCTGCGCGCCCTTGCCGGGTTGCAGTTCGATGCAGTGGATCGTCGAACCCACGGGGATGTTGCGGATCGGCAGGGTGTTGCCGGCGCGGATCGGGGCTTCGGCGCCCGACATCAGGGTTGCACCGGCTTCCAGACCGCGCGGGGCGATGATGTAGCGGCGCTCGCCGTCGGCGTAGCAGACCAGAGCGATGTGGGCGGTGCGGTTCGGGTCGTACTCGATGCGTTCGACCTTGGCCGGGATGCCGTCCTTGTTGCGCACGAAGTCGACAATGCGGTAGTGGTGCTTGGCACCACCGCCACGATGGCGGATCGTGATGTGACCGTTGTTGTTACGGCCGGCCTTCTGGAACTGGGGTTCCAGCAGGGCTGCGTGAGGCGCACCCTTGTGCAGGTGGTCACGCGAAATCTTCACCGCGCCGCGTTGGCCCGGCGAAGTGGGTTTCATCTTGATGACGGCCATGATTAAGCGCCTTCCCCGACGAGGTTGAGCTCTTGACCGGCCTTCAGCGTCACATAAGCCTTGCGCACGTTGTCGCGGCGGCCGATGGACTTGCCAAAGCGCTTGGTCTTGCCCTTGGTGTTGAGCACCGACACGCCCTGGACTTCGACCTTGAACATCAGTTCAACAGCGGCCTTGATCTCGGGCTTGGTGGCGTCTTGCAGCACCTTGAAAGTGACAGCGTTCGACTTCTCGCCGACCATCGTGGCCTTTTCGGACACGATCGGTGCGACCAGCACGTTCATGAGACGGCCTTCGTCGAACTTACGTTGTGCAGGGGTGGGGTTCACGCGGCTCATGCGAACATCTCCTTGAGCTTGTCGACGGCACCCTTGGTGACCAGCACCTTCTTGTAGTGAACCAGCGACACCGGATCGGCGTAACGGGGTTCGACCACGAGGATGTTGACCAGATTGCGCGAGGCAAGGTACAGGTTTTCGTCGACTTCTTCGGCGATCACGAGCACGGACTCGAGATTCATTGCCTTGAAACGGGCTGCCAGCGGCTTCGTCTTGGGCGAATCCACGGTCAGCGAATCGACCACGGCCAGACGGCCTTCGCGAGCGAGCTGCGAGAAGATGGAGGCCATGCCGGCGCGGTACATCTTCTTGTTGATCTTCTGCGAGAAGTTTTCGTCAGGCATGTTCGGGAAGATCCGGCCGCCTCCGCGCCACAGGGGCGAGGACGTCATACCGGCGCGGGCGCGGCCCGTTCCCTTTTGCTTGAAAGGCTTCTTGGTCGAGTGCTTGACCTGTTCGCGGTCCTTCTGGGCGCGCGTGCCTTGACGGGCGTTGGCCTGGAATGCAACGACGATCTGGTGGACCAGGTCTTCGTTGTAGTCACGGCCGAACACGGTCTCGGGGGCGTCGTACTTCGACGCGGCCTGGCCTTGTTCGTTCAGGAGTTCGAGTTGCATTACTTCGCTCCTTCAGCCGCTTGCGGCTTGGCCTTGATGGCGGGACGCACGGTGACGAAGCCACCCTTCGAACCCGGGATCGCGCCCTTGATGAGCAGCAGCTGACGTGCTTCGTCGATGCGGAACACGTCGAGGTTTTGCGTCGTGCGGGTGACGTCGCCGAGGTGGCCCGTCATGCGCTTGCCGGGGAACACGCGACCGGGGTCTTGTGCCATGCCGATCGAGCCGGGCACGTTGTGCGAACGGCTGTTACCGTGCGACGCGCGCTGCGAGCTCATGTTGTGACGTTTGATCGTGCCGGCGTAGCCCTTGCCGATGGTCGTGCCTTGCACGTCCACCTTCTGGCCCACGGAGAACACGCTGCTTGCCGCGATCACGCCGCCAGCCTTGTGCTGACCTGCGGTATCGGCGGTGACGCGGAATTCCTGGATGATTTCACCAGCTTCGACACCTGCCTTGGCAAGGTGGCCGGCTTGGGGCTTGGTCACGCGCGATGCTTTGCGCGAACCGAACGTCACCTGCAGGGCGACGTAGCCATCGGTCTCTTGGGACTTGATCTGGGTCACACGGTTGTTGGACACATCCACCACCGTGACAGGAACTGCGTCCCCGTCATCGGTGAAGAGACGCATCATCCCCACCTTGCGGCCCAGCAACCCGAGGGAGTTGCTCAGACTCATTTGTTTTCTCCAAAAATGGAAGACTTCCTTCGCCGCTGCCACTTCAATTGGCGACAGCGTTTGGCTGGTTTCCCGGCCTGCGAGAGAAGGTTGATAAATCTCCGCCGAAAGCGGCGACCGAACGGGCGCAACAAGGGCAGAGCCAGAGATTATAGCCCGCAGTCGAACCGGGGCGCAAGTGACCCTTTTCGGGCCGGATTCAGGGGGTTCCGGCCCCGTTTCGGGTGGCTTTCGGGCCTATTTCGCGGGCAGCGAGATGATGTTGTCGCCGCCTGGCAGCGACTTGATCTCGCCATTGGCCTTCATGGCGGGCGCCGCCGCGCCGGTCTGGATCGGGATGGAAATGGCACTGGTCCGACCAGCCTGCTTGATGAACACGTTCAGGTAGGCCAGACCGTCACCCTGGCTGACCACCGTGACGGAAGCGTCGGAGCGCTGCCCCGGCGGCAGGCTCAGCGACGCGCTGCCGGACAGCGTCAGGCCCGCATCGACCGTCAGCGTCACGCTGGCGCCCGCGGGGTCGCTGACGCCGTCGAACTGAAGAACGACGACCGTCGGCTTGCCGGCCTGAGGCGCGCCGTCCAGCCGGTACTGCAGCTTGACGCCGGAGTCATTGGGTTTTCTCGATGCGGTCACCCAGGGGGTGGCGGAGCCCTTCAGGCCTGCAGGCGACAACTTCGCGGTGGTGCGCGTCGGCGGCATCCCGTCAGCCAGGGCGCAGGCCGAGAGCGCGGACAGTGCAAGTCCCGCCGTCAGTGCGGCAGCCAGAGAGAGGCGAGTGTTCAGGATCATCGCGAGCCTTCCCTTCCTTATTGAACGAGCACGGTGAGGCACACCGGCGTAGCAGAGGAGCTCGTCATTGCGGCATCCCGCACCGCCAGAACGTACTCACCCGCGCTCAGGCTGACCCGGTTGCCCGACCGGGCGATCTCTCCGCCTCGGAAGACGTCGAAGTCCGGCAGCGTGGCGCCCCCGACCGTGACTTGGTAGTCCCGGTTCGCCGGCGCGGTGAAGCGCAGGTAGGCAATGTTGCCGAGCTTGTTGCCCGTGCCCGCCACGCTGGAGACACAGACGTTGTTGACCACCGCACCAACAGCCAAGGCCCGGTACATCGGCAGCACGCCGGGCACGCTGGGCAACCCGCCGTCGTTCGATTCGCCCGCGCCGAATGCATCGCTGGAGGTGATGTTCTGCGCGCTCAGCAGGCTGTTCAGCGCCGAGGCGTTGCCAGGCGACGTCGCATTGAACGCGGCGGCGAAGGCGTGGATCGACGTGACCGGCGCGCCGCTTCGGAACTGGAAGCCGGTTAAGGCGTCGTGGATGGGCTTGAAGCCGGCCTGCCGGTTGAGGTTCCACAGGATGGCCTGGACAGATGACTCGCGGGACCAGCCGGGATTGCTTGCAGGACCACGCGAGAGATCCAACGGGCTGCCCCCCCTTTGCTGCGGCAGCTTTGAGTCGACATAGTTGCTTCGTTCCAGGGCAATGCCTGACCACGCATTACCCCAACCCTCGGAGAAAGCAAGTCGCCGATCGAGACGATCGTCCATCGAATGCCCGCCTCCGATCGAGTCATCCCGACTGAAGGCCGATTGGTAGTAGTGCCCCCATTCGTGCGCGATCACTGGTGCATCGAACTCGTCGGTGTCCACATCCTCCTTGCCCAGCACGTAGATCTGCCGACCGTTGCTTCCGCTGTTGAAGAAGAAGGTCGTGCCAATCTGCCCCGCCGAAAGATTGATTCCGTCCGACGGCGCGTTGTTGACGCTCCAGAAAACCTTCAACGAAGGAAACGCCGAAGCCGGCGCCACCGACAGCACCTTCTGCATGGAGGTGTAGATCGTGTCGAGCACGGCGAACGGCGCTGCGACGCGCGTCCCGCTGTAGCCAGAACCTCCCCAGCCGCTGTCCGCACGCAGGTCGCGCGTCAATGCCACGCTTCCCGAAGAAAAGCTCGCCGACTGCATCGAGTACAGCGCATCGCTGCGCGTGTTGTCGCGCACCGTGACATCCCAGGTCGCGCCCGGACCGGTCCGGGTCAGCTGGGCCCGGACGCGCACGGTGATGTTCGTGTTCGCCGGCACCGAGACCGCGTAATTGCCACCGTCATCCGTGGTGGTCAACGCGAGCTGCGCCGATGTGGTGGCATCGAGCACCTCTACCGTGGCGCCGCGCACGGGCTTGGCCGTGGTGTTCGCGTACAGGAGGGGCCCGCTGTTGTTCGGCACCGAGTCGTAAGTGGCTTTCCCGCTCAGGGTGACCGGGTTCAGCACGATCGGCAGGCCGATGGGAAACCCACCGCCGCCTCCGCCAC
>NZ_JBYSZY010000046.1:0-48714 GCF_058787635.1 Variovorax sp. FW305-3-2-15-B-LB1
GCCGCCAGCAGCCCCAACGCCAGCGACGCAGCCCCGATCCGCGTGAGCGTCGGCGTCAACCAGCCAGGCACCGTGAGCCCCAGCACATTGGCCAGCAGCCCCGCCAGCGTCGCCACGATCAGCGGATTGCGCACCAGCTGCCGCACGAAGCCCGTCTGCGCATGCCGCGTCATCGGCCACACGGCGGCGATGTTGAACATCGGCACGCACACACCGATCAGCACCGCGATCAACAGCAGGCCTTCGGGCCCGGCCAGCCGCTCGGCCAGCGCCAGGCAGATGAAGGAGTTGAAGCGGAACGCGATCTGCGCGCTGGCGGCGTGGTCGTGCCGGTCGATGTGCGTGCGCAGGCCCGGCACGAAGGGCAGGGCATACGCCATCGCGATGCCGGCCAGCCCGACGCCGACGCCCGCGGTCAGGAGGCTCGAAGTCGCACCGAAGTCGAGCGGGCTGCGCACGATCGAATGGAACAGCAGGACGGGAAATAGAAAGTAATACACCAGGCTCTCGACCTGGTCCCACACGCGGCGGTCGAGCGCGGTGTAGCGGCACAGGAGCCAGCCGATGGCGATGAGGGAGAAATCGGGGAAGAGCAGCTGCGCGTAGTTCACCGCTTCGAGCATAAACCGGCACAACCGTGGGTATTCCACAGCATGACGGAAAGCCCCGACCCGCTAGCATCCGGGCTTCGCTTTTTTCCGGCCGCCCCGGCCGGTTCCGTCAAGTCAAGGAGTTATCGATGCAACGTCGTCAATGGAGCGCGTTCGTGGGCGCTGCCGCGCTGGTCACAGTGGCAGGCCAGAGTTTCGCGCAGGGCTATCCCACCAAGCCGGTCGAACTGAGCGTGCCGTTCGCACCCGGCGGCACGACGGACATCGTGGCACGCGTGATCGCCGACCCGCTGGGCAAGGTGCTGGGCCAGCCGGTGGTGGTGATCAACCGCGCCGGTGGCGGCGGCATCGTGGGTGCGGCCGAAACCGCGCGCGCGCCGGCCGACGGCTACAAGCTGGGCGTGGCCACGGTGTCGAGCACCGCCGCCAACCCGGCCATCAACCCGAAGACGCCGTACGACCCGATCACCGACTTCACGCCGATCATCAACATCGCGGCCACGCCGAACGTGATCGCCGTGAACCCGAGCTTCCCGGCCAAGAACTACGCCGAGTTCGTGGCCGAGCTGAAGAAGAACCCGGGCAAGTATTCGTACGCCTCGTCGGGCACGGGCGGCATCGGCCACCTGCTGATGGAGCTGTACAAGAGCCTGACCACCACCTTCGTCACGCACATCCCGTACCGCGGTGCGGGCCCGGCGCTGAACGACGTGGTGGCCGGCCAGGTGCCGATCATCTTCGACAACCTGCCCTCGGCGATGCCCTTCATCCAGAGCGGCCGCCTGGTGCCGATCGTGGTGTCGGCGCCGCAACGCGTGGCGGGCCTGCCGAACGTGCCGACCTTCAAGGAAGTCGGCCTGGAGCCGGTCAACCGCATGGCCTACTACGGCATCCTCGGCCCCAAGGGCCTGCCGAAGGAAGTGGTCGACAAGATCAACGCCGGCGTGAAGAAGGCGGTGGAAGATCCGGCCGTGAAGAAGCGCATCGAAGACACGGGCTCGCTGATCGTGGCCAACACGCCCGACCAGTTCGCCGCGCAGATCAAGGCCGAGTTCGACGTGTACAAGCAGGTCGTGAAGAAGCAGAACCTCAAGCTCGACTGACCGGCTTCGCTCCCAATAAAAGCCGCCCGCGTTCCGGGCGGCTTTTTCTTTTGTTATCTTGCACCGCATGACCGAGGCCGCCGCCGCTCCCCCCACCGCCGACATCGACACCTTCATCGATGCCCTCTGGCTCGAGGACGGGCTGTCGAAGAACACGCTGGCCGCCTACCGCCGCGACCTCGCGCTGTTCGCACAGTGGCTGCGCGAGCAGCGCGGCGGCATGGGGCTGGATGCCGCGCGCGAGACCGACCTGCAGGCCTACATGGGCGTGCGCCTGTCCACCAAGGGCAAGGCGACGTCGGCGAACCGGCGACTCACGGTGTTCAAGCGCTACTACCGCTGGGCGCTGCGCGAGCGCCGCATCACGGCCGACCCGAGCATCCGCCTCATGCCCGCGCGCCAGATGCCGCGCGCGATCAAGACGCTGTCCGAGAAGCAGGTCGACGACCTGCTGGCCGCACCCGATGTCGAGAGCCCGCTCGGCCTGCGCGACCGTGCGATGCTGGAGCTGATGTACGCGAGCGGCCTGCGCGTGAGCGAGCTGGTCGCCCTGAAGGCCATCGACATGAGCCTGAACGATGGCGTGCTGCGCGTGCTCGGCAAGGGCAACAAGGAACGCCTCGTGCCCTTCGGCGGCGAGGCGCGGCGCTGGATCGAGCGCTACCTCGACGAGTCGCGCCCCGTGATCCTCGACGGCCAGCAGACGCCCGACCTGTTCGTGACCGCGCGCGGCGCGGGCATGACGCGCGTGATGTTCTGGGTCATCGTGAAGAAGCAGGCGGCCGCGGCAGGCATCCATGTGCCGCTGTCGCCGCACACGCTGCGCCACGCATTCGCCACGCACCTGCTGAACCATGGCGTCGACCTGCGCGCGGTGCAGCTGCTGCTGGGCCACGCCGACATCTCGACCACCACCATCTACACGCACGTGGCGCGCGAGCGCCTGAAGCAGCTGCACGCGGCGCACCATCCGCGCGGCTGACGCAGCCTTCGTTCTCAGCTCTTGCGCTTGCGCGCCTCGATGGCGGGCACCAGCGTGTCGTAGAAGGCGCTCACCATGCGCATCTCGCGCCGCTCGGCCAGGCACAGCACGTGGGCGTAGGTGAAAATTTCGGTGTCGCTGAAGCCGACCATGTGCAGGTTGGGCCCCGGCACGAACTCCACGCCTGACACGGCCGCGATGCCCAGGCCTTGCGCCACGGCTTCGCGGATCACTTCGCGGCTGCTGATCTCCATCACCACGTCGACCTCGACCTTGGCTTTCGCGAGCGCCAGTTCGAGCGCCTTGCGCGTGGTCGATCCTTGTTCGCGCAGGATGAGCCGTTCGCCCTGCAGCTCTGCGAGCCGGATGTTGCGCCGCTTCGCGAAGCGGTGCGTGGAGGGCACGAACATCACGACCGGGTGCTGGCTGAAGGGCACCGACAGAAAGCGGTCGTCGCGCACCAGCTGTGCGAGCACGCCGACGTCGGCGCTGTAGTCGAGCAGGCGGTCGAGCACGTCCTGTGAATTGCCGGTGCTCACCGTGACCTTCACGTCGGGGTAGCGCAGGCTGAAGTCGACCAGCATCTTGGTCACGTGGTACGGGCCCACGGCCGCCACGCGCAGGTGGCCGGTGCGCAGCTTGCCGGCGTCGCCGAGCAGCGCCACCGCATCGCCTTCGAGGCTGAAGATCTGTTGCGCCAGCTGCATGAGCTGCTCGCCGATCTCGGTGAGCTGCACGCGCCGGCCGCGCCGGTGAAAGAGCTCGACCTGGTAGGCCTCTTCGAGAAAGCGCACCTGCGTGGTGATGGTGGGCTGGCTCACATGCAGGTGCTCGGCGGCCCGCGTGAAGCTGCCTTCGCGGGCCACGGCATAGAAGGAACGCAGCTGGGTGAGGCGCATCGCGGGAGCCTTTCTGATCTATAGGTTCAGTATATAGATCATCGAAAAAATTTGAATTTGATCGATATGAGTACCAGTGATGTACTCGCGATCAAGACGGACCAGGCCTCGACAGAAACACGCCGGACGTCCCGAATCCTCGCGTTGTCATGACCATGACACGCACGACTGGAAGACTCGAGACGGGTACTTTTGCCCTTCGAAACGACCTGAGGATTCCATGCAACGCAGACCACTGGAGACAACCATGATGAAGCGTAGAAAGCTGCTGCTCGGCACTGCCGCCGTGACAGCGTCCGCCTTCGTGCCGATGGCACGGGCACAGCAGGTTCTCACTGTCGGGCTGATTCCTTCCGAGGACTCGCGCGCCATGATTGCCAACAGCCAGGCCATGATGGACATGCTGTCCAAGGCCCTCGGTTTCGCGGTCAAGCCCTTCGTGGCGGCCGACTACAACGGCGTGATCGAAGCGCTGCGTTCCAAGCGGCTCGACGTGGCCTACCTCGGCCCCTTCTCGTATGTGCTGGGCACCACGGTGGCCGACATCGAGGCCTTCGCGGTGGCGGAGACCAAGAAGGCCGGGCGCACCTCATACCACAGCCAGATCGTGACCCACAAGGACACCGGCATCAAGACGGTGGCCGACCTCAAGGGCAAGACCTTCGCCTTCGTCGACCCGAGCTCCACCTCGGGCCATCTGTTCCCGAAGGCCGGCCTGCTGAAGGCGGGCTTCAACCCCGACAAGGATTTCGGCCGCGTGATCTTCTCGGGCTCGCACGACTCGAGCGCGATCGCGGTGCAGAACAAGAAGGTCGATGCCGCGGCCATCGCCGACCGCATCCTCGATGCCGCGGTGTCCAAGGGCCTGGTCAAGCGCGAAGACCTGGTCGAGGTCTGGAAGTCGGACCCGATCCCCGAGTCGCCCACCGTGTGGCGCAAGGACCTGCCCGCCGACCTCAAGACGCGCGTGCAGGCCGCTTTCCTGCAGGTGAAGGACATCCCCTGGTCCGACCAGGGCCTGCTCAACGGTTTCCACCCGACCAACGACGCGGCCTACAACATCATCCGCGACACGGCCAAGGTGTTGAACCTCGACCTGAGGAAGATGAAATGATCGAAATCCGCGGGCTGTGCAAGCGCTACGGCGACTTCACTGCGCTCCACCGTGTGGACCTCACGGTGGCCAAGGGTGAGTTCGTCGTCATCCTCGGTGCGTCGGGCGCGGGCAAGTCGACGCTGCTGCGTTGCATCAACCACCTGGCCGAGCCGAGCGAAGGCGAGATCCATGTGGACGGCGAGCGCTCGCGCGGCGACCGCGCCGGGCTGCGCAAGGTCCGCCGCGACGTGGCGATGATCTTCCAGCACTACAACGTGGTGCCGCGCCTGTCGGTGCTCAAGAACGTGCTGACGGGGCGGCTCGGTTCGATGCCCGCGCTCCTGTCGTGGTTCCAGGTGTTCCCCGCGAAGGACATCGCCATCGCCCGCGAATGCCTGCGCCGCGTCGAGCTCGACCCCAAGGCCGACCTGCGCACCGACACGCTCTCGGGCGGGCAGAAGCAGCGCGTGGGCATCGCCCGCGCGCTGGCGCAAAAGCCCAAGGTGATCCTGGCCGACGAGCCCGTGGCCAGCCTCGACCCGAAGACCTCGCGCAAGGTGCTCAACTACCTGAAGCAGGCCAGCCGGCAGGACGGCATCACGGTGATCTGCAACCTGCACCAGGTCGACTACGCCCGCGAGTTCGCACAGCGCGTGATCGGCGTGGCGGCCGGACGCATCGTGTTCGAAGGCCGACCCGACGAGCTGACCGACGAGGTGCTGCACCTCATCTATCCGGGTGGCGTGGAAGAGGGCACCGACGCCGCCGCTGCGGGCGCAGAGCCCGACACCGCAACGCCGAGCGTGCCCGCCACCGCACTTCATGCGGCGCCGGTGCGCACCGCCCCGCAACTCGCCATGGAGCAATCATGATCGCCCTCGGACGCTACAACCTGCTGATCGCCAAGAGCGCCGGCAACCCCGGCTGGTGGAAATACGCCGTGGCCGTGCTCGCCGGCATCGGCGTGCTCTGGTGGGCGGCCATCGGCAGCCAGGTGAGCTTCAGCGAACTCGGCAAGGGCATGCCCTGGATCGCCGACTTCCTCGGGCGCATGCTGCCGCCCAACTGGGAGTTCATGGGCAAGCTCGTGAAGCCGGCCATCGAGACCGTACAGATCGCGCTGTGGGGCACGCTGCTGGCGGTGATCCTCGCGGTGCCGCTGTGCTTCTTCGCGGCGCGCAACATCTCGCCGAACGTCGCCGTGTTCCACGCGATGCGGCAGGTGCTGAACATCACGCGCGGCATCAACGAGATCATCCTGGCGCTGATCTTCGTGGCGGCCGTTGGCCTCGGTCCGTTCCCCGGCGTGCTGGCGCTGGCGCTGCATGGCGCGGGCATGCTCGGCAAGTTCTTCGCCGAGTCGATCGAGGAGATCGACCAGGGCCCGATCGAAGCGCTGCGCGCCACTGGCGCGGGACCGATCCAGACCATCATCTTCGGCGTGATTCCGCAGGTGGTCACCGCGTGGATCGGCGTGATCGTCTACCGCTTCGAGACCAACCTGCGCCAGGCCACGGTGCTGGGCATGGTGGGCGCGGGCGGCATCGGCTTCGAGCTCGTGGGCAGCATGAAGCTGTTCCAGTACCAGGACACGGCCACCTGCATCCTGGTGATCGTCGTGATGGTCATGACGGCCGACTACCTCTCGACCCGGCTGCGCGGCTGGATCCAGCAGGGCGCGCGCTGATGACTCGATCGCTCCTCGCGTCTGTCTCCGCGGCTTTGGCCGCCTCCTGAAGAAACCCCTCCATGAGCGCCAACTACCACAACCCCGTGCACAGCGTGTACGGGGCAGGGGCCCTGCTGTCCCTGCCGAAGCTGCTCGAAGGCCGGCGCGCCGCGCTGGTGACCTTTCCCGAGGCGCGCGCGCTGGGCCTGCTCGACCGGCTGTCGTCGGTGCTCGGCGACGCGCTGGCCTGCACGCTCGACCAGACGCGGCCCAACCCCGACGTGGCGGAACTGGCCGAGACCTACGAATGGTTCTGGCGCACGCATGCCGACGTGGAGGTGATCGTCGCGGTCGGCGGCGGCAGCGCCATCGACACGGCGAAGGCGCTGATGGTGGCCGACGACCACGGGCGCTTCGCCGATCTGGTGGCGGGGCTCGCGGGAGAACGGCCCTTCGTGGCCACGCGCCACAAGACGCTCATCGCGGTGCCCACCACGGCCGGCACCGGCAGCGAGGTCACGCCCTGGGCCACCATCTGGGACCGCGAGCGCCAGAAGAAATACTCGCTGCACCTGCCGCAGACCTGGCCGAGCCATGCCATCGTCGATCCCGAGCTGATGCTGTCGCTGCCCGCGGCGGTCACGCTCCAGAGTGGGCTCGATGCGCTGTCGCATGCGCTCGAGGCGATCTGGAATGTCAACGCCAATCCGATGTCCGACACCTTCGCCGTGGCGGCCGTGCAGGACACGTTGGAGGTGCTGCCGCAGCTCATGGCCCGGCTCGACGACGTCGAACTGCGTGGGCGCATGGCGCTGGCGGCATTGAAGGCCGGCATGGCGTTCTCCAACACCAAGACCGCGCTCGCGCATTCCATTTCGTACGAGATGACGCTGCGCTACGGCCTGCCGCACGGCATCGCCTGTTCGTTCCCGCTGCCGATGGTGCTGGCGCGGGCCATCGGCCGCCGGCCCGACCGCGATGCGGTGCTGGCGCAGGCGCTGCGCATGCCGCTGGCCGAGGCACCGGCGCAGCTCGCGGCCTTCATCGAATCGCTGGGCGTGAAGACGCGCTTCGCCGACTACGGCGTGGGCGAGGACGAGGCGCGCGAGATGCTGCGCCATGCGCAGGGCGGGGCGCGCGGGCGCAACTTCATCGGCAACGACGTGGAGGCGCAGGAAGCCTGAGCAGGTGCGAGCCGGAGGTCCGGCGATGTTTCAAAATGGATGCTCTTATTCAAGAGACATCGAGAGACATCCATGAACCTTCGCAGACTCTGCACCGGCCTCGCACTGGCCACGACCGCCGGCCTCGCCATGGCCCAGGGCTATCCCACCGCCAAGCCCATCCGCCTGATCGTCGGCTACCCGCCCGGCGGCGGCATCGACTTCGCGGCGCGCACGGTGCAGGTGCCGCTGCAGGAAGCGCTCAAGCAGCAGCTGGTGGTCGACTACAAGCCGGGCGCCAGCGGCATGATCGCGGCGACGGAACTCACGCGCCAGCCGGCCGACGGCTACACGCTGCTGCTGGCCAACACCGGCCCCTTCGCGATCGCGCCGTACCTGCAGAGCAAGCCGCCGTACGACCCCATCAAGCAGTTCACCTACATCGGCCAGATCAGCCAGGGCAGCTACATCGCCGTGACGCGGCCTGACCATCCGGCAAAGAACCTCAAGGAGTTCGTGGCGTGGGCCAAGGGCCAGCCCGGCAAGGTCAACTTTGCTTCGGGCGGCAACGGCACTTCGACACACCTGAACGGCGAGCTCATGAACCAGGTGACGGGCCTGGACATGACGCACGTGCCGTACAAGGGCAGCGCGCCTGCGGTGCAGGACCTGCTCGGCGGGCAGACGCAGATCCTCATCGACGCGGGCAGCGTGCTGCTGCCGCAGGTGAAGGGCGGCAAGCTCAAGGCACTGGCCGTGACCGGCCCCATGCGCGACCCGCAACTGCCCGACGTGCCGACGGTGAAGGAGCTGGGCCTCGCAGGCATGGAGGCGGTCGGCTTCCAGGGCCTGGTCGGTCCCGCCAACATGCCCAAGGAGGTGGTCGATCGCCTGTCGAGTGAACTCGCCAAGGCCTTGGCCACGCCCGAGATCAAGGCCAAGTTCGCGACGGCCGGCGCCGAGGTGCATCCGCTCGGCCCGGCGGCCTTTGCGGCTTTCGTCAAGGCGGACAATGAGAAGTGGTCCAAGCTGATCCGCGAGCGCAAGCTGCAGCTGGACTGACCGATCTTTCTTCTTCTCCTCGACGCATGCCTTTCATCGACACCATGAACTTCCTCGCCGCCTCCAAGCCTTCGCGCCGCACCACGACCCGGCTGCTCGCCGCCGCGGCGCTGTGCGCGGCCAGCGGCGCGCATGCGCAGGCCGTGCCGCGCACCGTGCGGCTCATCGTGGCTTACCCGGCGGGCGGCGTGAGCGACGTGGTCGCCCGCGCGCTCGGCGACCGGCTCGCCGTGCAGCTGGGCACCACGGTGATCGTCGACAACCGCGCGGGCGCGAGCGGCGCCATCGGCATGGACGCCGTGGCCAAGGCCGCGCCCGACGGTGCGACGCTGGGCTTCTCGGCCATCAGTCCGCTGGTGCTGAGCCCGCACCTGGGCAAGCTGCCGTTCGACCCGCTGAAGGACATCGTGCCGGTGGCCAGCGTGATGTATTCGCCCGTGCTGCTGGTGGCCACGCCGGCCAGCAAGGCGAAGGACTTCCGTGCGCTGATTGCCGAAGCCAAGGCGCAGCCCGGCGCAGTGCGCTGGGCCACGTCGGGGCCGGCCTCGCTCGGGCACATCGTGCTCGAACAGGTGCGCGCGACGGCCGGCGTGGACATCACGCACGTGCCGTACAAGGGCGGCGGCCAGCAGCTCAACGATGCGCTGAGCGGGCAGTTCGAGATCCTGTCGACCAACGCCAGCCCGACGCTGTCGGCGCACATCCAGTCGGGCAAGTTGCGCCCGCTGGCGGCCGGTGCGCCCGCGCGGCTCGAGAGCCTGCCGCAGGTGCCCACGCTGGCCGAGCTGGGCTACAGCGCGGCCAACATCCATTCGCTGTTCGGCGTGTTCGCGCCCGCGGGCACGCCAGCGGCGCTGGTCGCGAAGTACAACGCCGAGATCAACAAGGCGCTCGCCAGCCCCGAGCTGCGCGCCAAGCTCACGGCCACCGACAACGTGCCCGCCCCAGGCACGCCGGCCGCCTTCGCCAAGGAAATCGCCAGCGAGTTCGAAAGCAACGGCCGCATCGTGAAGGCCGCGGGCATCAAGGCCGATTGACCCCGGCGCTTGCAGGGGCGAGATTGCCTACCTTATAGTAGGTAGATGCACGACGCTTCCACCCTGGCCCCCGGCGGCACCCGCGATCAGATCCTCGCGGTGGCGCGCGGGCTCATCGAAACCCGTTCGTACCTGGGCTTCAGCTTCCAGGACGTGGCCAATGCGGTGGGTGTGCGCAAGGCGAGCCTGTACCACCACTTTCCCACCAAGGAAGCGCTGGGCATCGCGGTGATCCAGGGCGCCACGCAGGGCTTCAAAGACTGGGTGGCGGCGCGCGCGCGCGAGCCCAAGGACGCGCTCGAATCCTATTTCCGCATGTACCGCAACACACTGAAGGCCGGCTCGGGCCTGTGCCCGGCGGGCGCGCTGGCGCCGGGCTGGGACTGCATCAACGAAGACCTGCGCCAGGCCGTGCAGGCCCTGCGCAACACGCAGGTGATGTGGCTCACGGGCGTGCTCGGCGCGCTGGTGCCGGCGCAGGCGCAGAAGGACAACCCCGTGGCCTCGCTCGCGGCCTTCGTGTTCTCGTCGTGCCAGGGCGCGCTGCTCGCGTCGCGCATGACGGGCCGCGTCGAAGACTTCGACGACGCCATCGCCCAACTGCGGCGCGCGCTGCCGCTGGACTGACCGATCCGTTTCACCACGGGCACGCCGGACGTGCCTTTTTTTGAACCCCGAAGCCTACCGATTGGAAGGTAGTTTTTCTCCAAGGAGTGTTCCCATGAAAGCCGTGATTTCCGCCTACGCCCGTTCCCCGTTCCACTTCGCCAGGAAGGGCGCGCTGGCCGAAGTGCGCCCCGACACGCTCGCCGCCGGCGTGGTGCGGGGCCTGCTGCAGCGCACCGACCTCGACCCCGCGCTGCTCGAGGACATCATCCTGGGCTGCGCCTACCCCGAGGCGTCGCAGGGCAACAACCTGGCGCGCATCGTCGGGCTGCTGGCCGGGCTGCCGCACGAGGTGGGCGGCATGACGGTGAACCGCTTCTGCGGCTCGTCGATGCAGGCGGTGCACATCGCCGCCGCACAGATCGAGGCGGGCATGGGCGACGCCTTCCTGTGCGTGGGCGTGGAGTCGATGACGATGGTGCCGCAGGGCGGCTTCAACTTCTCGCCCAGTCCCGAGCTGCTGGCGAACACTGATGCCTACATCTCGATGGGCGAGACGGCCGAGAACGTCGCGCAGCGCTGGAACGTGAGCCGCGCCGACCAGGAGGCGCTGGCCGTCGAGTCGCACCGCAAGGCGGCCGAGGCGCGTGCGCAGGGCCGTCTCGCCGGCGAGATCGTGCCGGTGCGCCTGGCCTCCGGCGAGGTGGTCGATGCCGACGGCTGCATCCGCCCCTCGACCTCGGCCGAGGCGCTGGCCAACCTCAAGCCCGCGTTCCGCCCCGACGGCGTGGTCACGGCGGGCACCTCGTCGCCGCTGACCGACGGTGCGGCCGTGGTGCTGGTCACCAGCGATGCCTTCGCCGCGAAGCACGGCCTGAAGCCGCTGGCGCGCATCCGCTCGTTCGCGACCGTGGGCGTGGACCCGGCCGTCATGGGCATCGGCCCGATTCCCGCCACGCGCAAGGCGCTCGCACGCGCGGGCCTGGGCGCGGCCGACCTCGACGTGGTCGAGATCAACGAGGCCTTCTCGTCGCAGGCGCTGGCCTGCATCCGCGACCTCGGGCTCGACCCGGCAAAGGTGAACCTCGACGGCGGCGGCCTGGCCATCGGCCACCCGCTGGGTGCGACCGGCGCGCGCATCACGGGCAAGGCGGCGGCGCTGCTGGCGCGCGAGAACGGCCGCTATGCGCTCGCCACGCAATGCATCGGCGGCGGGCAGGGCATCGCCACCATCCTCGAGCGCGTCTGATCGCCCGAGAATGACGGGCAACGCAACAAGGAGACTTCCATGGACAAGCTGTATCTCGAAGACCTGAAGGTCGGCGACCGTTTCCAGAGCGGCGAACACCTGCTCGACGCGGCGCAGATTAAGGCCTTCGCGCAGCAGTTCGACCCGCAGCCCTTCCACACCGACGAAGAGGCCGCCAAGAACACCTTCTTCGGCGGGCTGGCCGCGAGCGGCTGGCATACGGCGGCGCTCACGATGAAGCTGCTGGTCGACAGCGGCATCCCGCTGGCCGACGGCATCATCGGCTCGGGCGGCGAGCTGCAATGGCCCAAGCCCACGCGGCCCGGCGACGTGCTGCATGTGGTGAGCGAGGTGGTCGACATCACGCCCTCGCGCTCCAAGCCCGGCCGCGCGATGGTCTCGATGCGCTGCCAGACGCGCAACCAGCGCGGCGAGGTGCTTCAGTACTTCACGCCGAAGCTGGTGGTGCACAGCCGCACCGCGACGTCCTGATCCTCGGGCGATTCAGACGACGCGCAGGCCCAGTTCCTCGACCAGCGCGGCGGCCTGCCGGTGGGAGATGGTCGCGCCCTTGAACGGCGCAGCGTTGGCCAGCCGCAGGCCGCCCAGGTCCACGTCGCGCAGGTCGGCGCCTTCGAAGCGCGCGAGCTTCAGGTGCGCGTTGCGCAAGCTGCCGCCTTCGAAGATGGTCTCGCGGAAATCACAGCCCGACAGGTCGGCCTCCGACAGGTCGAGCTGCGCGAGCGTCTGCTTGCGGAACGACAGGCCGCGCAGGTGCGCGTCGATCAGCAACGAGTCCTTGAACGCGACGCCCAGCGCCGACACCTCGCCGAGGTGCGCGCCCGTGAGCTTCACGCCCGTGAAGAGCGCCGAGGGCAGCTTGGCGCGCGCCCACTGCGTGTTGTTCAGGTCGCAATCCTGGAAGCGCGCGTTCGTGAGGTCGGCCAGGCCGAAGTCGGCCTGGCGCGCGCGGCAGCCGACCCAGCGCGTGTCCGCCAGCTGCGCGCGCTCGAACGAGGTTTCGGCGAAGCTGCACAGCGTGAACTGCGCGCCGCGCAGATCGAGGCGCGACAGGTCGGCCTCGTCGAAATGGCAGCGTTCGAAATGCGGCGGCGTGTCGCGGCCCTGCAGGCAGGCCTGCAGCTCGGCGCGTGACCAGGTCTGGTCGGAAATCACTTCGGTCATTCGGGGCGGGACTCGGTCAGCGCGCGCAGCTCTGCGGGGCTGAAGCCCGCCCGGCCGCGTGCTTCGAGGTTGAAAGGCGGCTTGTGGCGCGGCGCGTCGTAGCGCGCCACCAGGGCCGGGTAGTTGGCTTCGGCGTCGAGCCCGGCGCGCTCGCACAGCCAGCGGTACCAGTGGTTGCCGATGGCCACGTGGCCCACTTCGTCGCGCAGGATGATGTCGAGGATTTCCACGGCACGCAGCGCGTCGGGCGTGTTCACGCGCTTGAGCTTGGACTGGATCAGCGGCGTGGCGTCGAGCCCGCGCGCCTCGAGCGTGCGCGGCACCAGCGCCATGCGGGCGAGCACGTCGTCCTTGGTCTTCTCGCACATGTTCCACAGGCCGTCATGGCCCGGAAAGTCGCCGTAGCGCCAGCCCATGCCCTGCAGGTGCGTGTGCAGCAGCGTGAAGTGCTGCGCCTCCTCGTCGGCCACGCGCAGCCAGTCGCGGTAGTAGGCCTCGGGCATGCCGTCGTAGCGCCACACGGCGTCCAGCGCGAGGTTGATGGCGTTGAACTCGATGTGGCAGATCGAATGGATCAGCGCGGCGCGGCCTTCGGGCGTGAAGGGCGAGCGCTTTTGCACGGCGGTGGCGGCCACGCGCAGCGGGCGCTCGGGGCGGCCGGGCACGCCTTCATCGTCGCCGGGCGTGCGCAGGGGCTCGAGTGCTATGGAAATGGTAGCTGCCTGTGCAGCCGTGGCGCGCGTGGCGGCCACCTTGTCGTCGGGGTCTGTCAGGCGCAGCGCGGCCAGCGCGCTCAATCGGGGGTGCATCCCTACAATTCTAGTTTTGCCCCTCCGGAGACAACCACGATGGCGATTTACGAATTGGATGGCATTGCACCGCGCCTTGGCGAAGGCGCATGGGTCGCGGACAGCGCCCAGGTCATGGGCAATGTCGAACTGGCCGAGAACGCGAGCGTCTGGTTCGGCGCCGTGCTGCGCGGCGACACCGAGGTGCTGACCATCGGGCGCAACAGCAACATCCAGGACCTGTCGGTGCTGCACGCCGACATCGGCTGCCCGCTGACCATCGGCGACAACGTGACGGTGGGGCACCAGGTGATGCTGCACGGCTGCACCATCGGCGACAACTCGCTGATCGGCATCCAGGCGGTGGTCTTGAATAACGCCAAGATCGGCCGCAATTCGATCGTTGGCGCCGGCAGCGTCGTGACCGAGGGCAAGGAGTTTCCCGACAACTCCCTCATCATCGGCTCGCCCGCCAAGGTGGTGCGCACGCTCGACGATGCCGCCGCCGCCAAGCTGCGCCAGAGTGCGGAGCACTACGTAGAAAACGCCCATCGCTTCGCGAAGGGCCTGAAAAAAATCGCCTGACCCGCGCAGGCACACAGAGAAAGATTCCGTTTTGAGCGAGCTGCACAAATTCCTGTTCGATGGCCTGCCGGTGCGCGGCATGATCGTGCGCCTGACGGATGCGTGGCAGGAGATCCTTGCGCGGCGCGCCTCCAACACCGCCACCGGCGCCTACCCGCCGCCCGTGGCCGAGCTGCTGGGCGAGATGACGGCCGCGGCCACGCTGATGCAGGCCAACATCAAGTTCAACGGCGCACTCATCCTGCAGATCTTCGGCGACGGCCCCGTGAAGGTGGCCGTGGCCGAGGCCAAGCCCGACCTGAGCCTGCGCGCCACCGCCAAGGTGATCGGCGATCTGCCGGCCGACGCGCGCCTGCCCGACATGGTCAACGTGAACAACAAGGGCCGCTGCGCCATCACGCTCGACCCGAAAGACAAGCTGCCCGGCACCACGCCGTACCAGGGCGTCGTGCCGTTGTTCGGCGACGACGGCCAGAAGCTGGGTAAGCTCAGCGACGTGCTGCAGCACTACATGCTGCAAAGCGAACAGCTCGACACCACGCTGGTGCTCGCCGCCGACGACAAGGTGGCGGCCGGCCTGCTGATCCAGCGCCTGCCCATCAAGGGCGAGGGCAACCTCGAAGGCACCTCGCAGCAGGTGCACGACGAGGCGCACCAGGACCAGATCGGCCGCAACGAGGAATACAACCGCATCTCGATCCTCGCGTCGAGCCTCACGCGCGACGAGCTGCTCACGCTCGACGTCGAGACCATCCTGCGCCGCCTGTTCTGGGAAGAGAAGCTGCTGCGCTTCGAACCGCAGGCGGGCCTGCTGGGCCCGCACTTCGCCTGCACCTGCGGCCGCGAGCGCGTGGCGCAGATGATCCGCGGGCTCGGCGTGGAAGAGGCCGAGGAAATCCTCGCCGAGCGCGGCGACATCGAGGTCGGCTGCGACTTCTGCGGCAAGCAGTACCGCTTCGACGCGGTCGATACCGCGCAGCTGTTCAAGCCGCTGGGCGACCAGCTGCCGGGCAGCCCGGTCGTCCAGTAAGCGCGACGCGGTTCAAGCGGGCTGCGGCGGCTGCCGCAGCACCTTGACCATCGCGGCCAGGCGCTCGTTGCCCAGGCCCGCGCGCAGCGCTCGCTCGAACTGCCCCATCAGGAAATCCGGAAAGCCCGCGTCGAGCTGCGCCTCGCGCGCCTGCTTCACGAACAGCCGGCCCGATCCCGCGCAGGTGGCCATCGAGCTCTCGGGCTCGCCGTACCGGCCGGCGTGGATCGCCTCGCCCTCGGCCTGGATCATTTCGCCGAGCACCGGCGAGATCGCGCCGATCATCTGCGAGAACCCGTCCACCGGCAGCCCTTCGGCTTCGCAGATGCGCACGCCGTGAAAGAACCCGCTCATCGCGCCGAACATGCACGAGAGCGTGGCCAGGTCCCAGGCCGCGGCGTTGCCGATCGGCTCGCCCATGTGCTGGATGTTGCCGGCGATGGCTTCGAGCAGCGGCCGGCAGGCGGCGAGGGCGCGTGCTTCGCCGGAGATGAAGAGCGGCGTGTCGGGTCGGCCGATCTGCCCCGGCGTGGCGAGCAGGGCGCCGTCGAGGTACGCCACGCCGCTGAGCGCGGCCCAGTCGTCGCGCGCGTCCTGCGGCGTGCCGGTGCTCAGCTGCACCAGCACCTTGCCGCGCAGTGCGTCGTGAACGCCGGGTGCGGCGAGGATGGCGCGCGACGCCGGGTAGTCGGCCACGCAGACCAGCACGACGGGGCTCGCCTGCACGGCGGCCAGAGCTGTCGGTGCGAGCACCGTGCCCTGGTTCAGGAGGGGCTTTGCGCGCTCGGCGGTGCGGTTCCACACCGTCAGCGTGAACTTCGACGATTGAAGGGCGCGTGCGAGGGCGATGCCCATGGGGCCGAGGCCGATGAGGGAAACGTCGGTCATGTGAGGTCCTTGGTGAGAGATCGGATCAAGCGGCAGCCGGCGTCAGGCCCTGGCCCAGCCCGCCATCGACGGTGAGTCGGGCGCCCGTCGTGAAGGTCGCCTCGAAGGCGAAGAACAGCACTGCGCGCGCCACTTCGGCCGAGGTGCCGTGGCGCCGCATCGGCGTGATCTGGTCGCCCAGGCGCATGAACTCGGCGCGCTCCTCGGCGCTCGCGTCGGTCACGCCGAGCGTGGGTGTGTCGATGAAGCCGGGGCTCACTACGTTCACGCGGATGCCGCGTGTCACCAGCTCCGCCGCGAAGCCCGAGGCCATCGAGCGCAGCGCGGCCTTGGTGGCGCTGTAGACGCTCATGCCGTGCATGCCGCCTTCGTCCGCGATGGACGAGGTGAAGACGATCGCGCTGCCCGCGGGCATCAGCGGCGCCAGACGCTGCACGGTGAAGAACGGACCCTTGGTGTTGACCGCGAAGGCACGGTCGTAGCCGGCCTCGGTCACCTGTTCGAAGGGCTCGAGCGACGAGATGCCCGCGTTGATGTGCAGCAGGTCGATGCGGCCGAAGCGCTCGCGCACCGTGGCGGCCAGTGCATCGATGTCGGCCAGCGAGGCCGTGTCGGATGCCAGCACATGTGCGCGCGGGCTGAGCACGCGGCGCGCGGCCTCCAGGTTCTGCGGATTGCGGCCGGTCACGAGCACGTCGGCGCCGCCGTCGAGCAGCGCCTGCGCGGTGGCCAGGCCCATGCCGAGGGTACCTCCGGTGATGACGGCTTTCTTGCCTGCGTAGGGAGTGTGGGGTGTGGTGTTCATGGCCGCCGATGATCCGGATCGCACGGCTTTCGGTCGCGCACGTTCGGCCGTGGGGGAGCACAAACGGCCGACGGCAAGCGCGCCGCTCGCGGCCCATAATGTTTCGATGAGCGATACCGACCTGGACACCGATCTGCACGGGCACGGTGGTGCGGCGTCCGAGGTGGCGCTGTCGGCCGACAGCTTCGTCGCGCCGCCCGCCACCGACAGCCTGCGCGTCGACGTGCGCCAGACCCCCGGCGGCGTGGTCGGCTACGAGGCGCTGCCCGACCACCGCCTCAAGCTGCACGCGGGCGCGCCGGTGGCAGGCGCCTGCCAGTTCCACCGCTTTCTCTACACGCGCGGCGACCTCGACATCCTGCCGGCCGGCAGCACCGACATCTGGCATGAAGAGTCGCCGAGCACTTCGGTCGTGGTGCGCATGGCGCCCGCGCTGCTGGTGCGCACGGCCGACGAGATGGGCCTGCCGGCCGAGCGCGCGGTGCTCGGCGAGCGCCACCAGTTCCGCGACCCGCAGATCGAGTACATCGCCTGGGCACTCGACGCCGAGCGGCGCGCGGGCTTTCCCAACGGCCGGCTCTACACCGACAGCCTGGGCACCGCGCTCGCGGTGCAGCTGATCGCGGCCGGCCCGCAGGTGGCGCCGTCACCCGCGCAGGGGCTGACGCGGCTGCAGCTGAAGCGTGTCACGGAGTTCATCGAGGCGCACCTGGACGGCGACCTGTCGCTGGCCGCGCTGGCCGAGGTCGCGGGCCTGAGTGCCTCGCACCTGAAGACGCAGTTCAAGCGCTCCACCGGCCAGGCGGTGCATGCCTACGTGGTGCACCGCCGCGTCGACCGTGCGCGCAGCCTGTTGCTGAACAGCGAGATGCCCGCGAGCCTCGTGGCGCTCGAGAGCGGCTTCTCGCACCAGAGCCACATGGCGCGCTGCATGCGCCGCGTGCTGGGCCTCACGCCCGGCGAGGTGCGGCGCACGGCCTGAAGCTGGTGGTCAGTGGGCTTCGTCGTCGAAGCCGCCGAATGCGATGTCGGGCGCGCTCGTGTTGTGCTTGGAGGGCAGGCTGCGGCCGAAGCGCACCTGCGTGGCGTTCAGCGTCTTCACCTCGGGCAGCGGCAGCGCCTGTTCGGCCGCCTGCGGCGAGGCCTGCCAGCGCACCTCGCTCATGTCGGCGTTGTCGGGGGCCACGTACATCGAGCGCAGCACCGCGAAGGGTTGCTTGGCGCTGGCTGTGGGCTTGGAGAGCGTCACGTCGAGCGCGGTGCGGGTGCGGCTGATCTCGGTCACGCGCGCCACGGCGCTGCCGCCGTCGGTGAAGCGCAGGTGGATGGCGAGGGGCTTCGGCACGACGCGGATCGACGCGATGTTCACCACCGGCCGCCCGGCCTGAACGACCGGGCCGAGCAGGAACGACGAGCCGTACACACCGTCGCCGAAGCGCGCCTCGGGCAGCGGCTTGAGGCGCCAGTAGCCGTCGGACGGGTAGAGCACGATGGCCTCAAGCGCCTTGCCGTTTTCCTTCTTGAACACCTGCAGCAGGTGAAAGCCGCGGTCGTGGCGCGCGCCGACCTGCACCGGCACGCGCGCCGGGCGCCAGAAGGTCGGCAGCGTCATGCCGACGATGCGCCACTGCGCGTTGTCGAGCAGCACGACGGTGCGCTTCTTGAAGCGGTGCGCCGGGTCGGTGGGGTGGGCGCCGCCGTCGAAATTGCAGCCCGAGAAATCGGGCGCGGTGACGTCGTTGCCGATGCTGCTGAGGTAGCTGGGCTGCAGCGCTTCGATGCGCATGTGGCGGATACCGTCGCCGCGCAGCACCATCGACACGTTGTCTTCCTCGGCGCAGGCCGTGGGAGTGGTGGCGTTCTCGACGGTGGCCGCCACGGGCGCTGCAGAAGCAGCGCCGGCGGTCAGCAGCAGGGCGAGGAAAGCGGCGGCGGGAGCGCGCGGGGCAAGGCGCGCAGCAATCGAAACGGGCATCGGGTCTCCGGTGAAGGGGAGAGGGCGCGCGAGCACCTGCGAACCGAAAGGCTCAGGACGGGTCGCGGCGCGCCATCAGGTCGCTGAAGAGCTTATGTTCGCATTCCGGGTCGGAACACTTCTCGCAAGGCCATGTCCACGAGGCGGGCTTCGCATCGCGGCGGGTGCGCGTGCGGGCACGGCCTTCGTTGCCGGCGATGGTGTTGATCGCATTCCATGCGTTCGCCAGCCGTTCGCCGCCGCTGCCGTGCACCACGGCGTACGAGAGCCCCGCGCGCGAGAGCGCGGCGCGCACGAGCGTGTCGGTCGGCTGGCGCGCATGCGGGCCGTCGCGCATGTCGTCGGCCACCCAGGGCAGGTCGAGCGCGGTGAGCAGCGTGATGGCATAGCGCCGTTGCGCGGCCAGGGCGCTGTCGTACAGCGAGGTGTCGGCGAACAGCTGCTCGCTGTAGACCGCCGTCATGAGCGCCGTGGTGTCGGCCACCACCACGCCCGTGGTGGCAGCCGCGTCGATGCGGCGCCTCTGTTCGTCGGCGATGGCCTGTTGCTCGTCGGGGCGCGGTGTGCGGCCTTCGCGCTCGCACCATTCGCGCAGGTACTCGCCCACCAGCGTGACGGGCGTGCCGCGGTCCTGCAGGCGCTGTGCGATGGCGCGCGAGAGCTCGGTCTTGCCCGTGCTCTCGGCACCCACGAGCGCGATGACGCAGCCGGTCGGCAGGTTCGGCGTCATGCCGGCACCGCCTTCGTCGTGGCCTTCGGCAGGCGTCGCTGCCATGCCAGGAAGCCGGCCACGCTGAGCACGGCGAACACCGCGTACAGCGCTGTCGTGAGCCACAGGCCCTTGTGGATGAACAGGCCCACGCTGACCACGTTCACGGCCAGCCAGATGAGCCAGTTCTCGATGAACTTGCGTCCGAGCAGGAACTGCCCGACCAGGCTCAGGCCGGTGACGAAGCCGTCCCACCAGGGCACGTCGGTGTTGGTGAAGCGACGCAGGAAGAGGGCGACCACGGGCCACGCAATGGCGCAGGCCAGGAGGGCGTACGCGGTACCGCGCGGCGACAGCCGGCTGACCCGCAAGGCGCTGCCGTCGGCGCGAAAGCCGCGCAGCCATTGCGCCCAGCCCCACAGGGCGACGAAGGCAAAGAAGACTTGAAGGGAGGCGTCGCCGTAGATGCGTGCGTTGGCGAACACCACCACGTAGAGCAGCGAGCTGACGATCGCCAGCGGCCAGCCCCAGTGGATCTCGCGCATGTTGCAGCCGACCATCGCGAGCGCGAGCACGGCGGCGACGAGTTCGAGCCAGGTGACGGGAGAACCCCACAGCGCAAAGGCGGAGGCCGAGAGAAGCTCTGGCATCGAGAAGCGGCGAAAGAAAGGATCAGTGCGCGATCTGCACGAAGACTTCGTTCGGTTTGACCATGCCGAGTTCCGCGCGCGCGCGTTCCTCGACCATCTCGAGGCCGTCTTTCAGGTCATTGACTTCGGACGCCAGCCGCTCGTTGTTGAGGGCGGCCTTGGCGTTGGCGTCCTTCTGGTCGGCCAGCTGGGTCCTCAGCTGGGCGACCTCGCGCACGCTGCCGCGCCCGTTCCACAGCTGCCACTGCAGGATGACCAGCAGCAGCACCAGGATGAGAGGAGGGACGAAGCGCGCGCGCATGCAGGCTGCGAGGCGCTACTTGAGGTTGTAGAACGCGCCGCGGCCCGGGTAGACGGCGATGTCGCCGAGGTCTTCTTCGATGCGCAGCAGCTGGTTGTACTTGGCGATGCGGTCCGAACGCGACAGCGAGCCGGTCTTGATCTGGCCGGCATTGGTGCCCACGGCGATGTCGGCGATGGTGCTGTCTTCGGTTTCGCCCGAACGGTGCGAGATGACGGCCGTGTAGCCTGCGCGCTTGGCCATCTCGATGGCGGCGAAGGTCTCGGTCAGCGTGCCGATCTGGTTGATCTTGATCAGGATCGAGTTGGCGATGCCCTTGTCGATGCCTTCCTGCAGGATCTTGGTGTTGGTGACGAACAGGTCGTCGCCCACCAGCTGCACGCGCTTGCCCAGGCGTTCGGTCAGGTGCTTCCAGCCGTCCCAGTCGCCTTCGTGCATGCCGTCTTCGATGCTGATGATCGGGTACTTGTCGACCCAGGTCGCGAGCATGTCGGTCCAGCTTTCGGCCGTGAGCGACAGGTTTTCGCCCGACAGCACGTACTTGCCGTCCTTGTAGAACTCGCTGGCCGCGCAATCCAGGCCCAGGGCGATCTGTTCGCCGGCGGTGTAGCCGGCCTTGTCGATGGCTTCCAGGATCAGCTGGATGGCTGCTTCGTGGCTCTCGACGCTGGGGGCGAAGCCGCCTTCGTCGCCCACGGCCGTGCTGATGCCGCGGTCGCCCAGGATCTTCTTCAGGGCGTGGAACACTTCGGCGCCGTAGCGCACGGCCTCGCGGAAGCTCTTGGCGCCCACGGGGATGATCATGAACTCTTGCAGGTCCAGGCTGTTGTTGGCGTGCGCGCCGCCGTTGATGACGTTCATCATCGGCACCGGCAGCTGCATGCCGCCCATGCCGCCGAAGTAGCGGTACAGGGGCAGGCCCGACTCTTCGGCCGCGGCGCGGGCCACGGCCATCGACACGGCGAGGGTGGCGTTGGCGCCCAGGCGAGCCTTGTTGTCGGTGCCGTCCAGGTCGATCATCGTGCGATCGAGGAAGGCCTGTTCGCTGGCGTCCAGGCCCAGCACGGCTTCCGAGATCTCGGTGTTGATGTTCTCGACGGCCTTCAGCACGCCCTTGCCGAGGTAGCGGCTCTTGTCGCCGTCGCGCAGCTCGATGGCCTCGCGCGAACCGGTCGAAGCGCCCGAGGGCACGGCCGCACGGCCCATGGTGCCCGATTCGAGCAGCACGTCGCACTCGACGGTGGGGTTGCCTCGGCTGTCGAGAATTTCGCGGCCGACGATGTCAACGATTGCACTCATCTCTATCTCTTTCTCTGGGTCTCTTGGTGGAGTGGACTGGCAAAAAACGGAATCAAAGGCCTTCGACCGCGATCATGTTCATGATGGCGGCGCCGGCACGCGCTTCACGCGCCTTCCGGTATTCGGGCGTCTCGTAGAAGGCCTTGGCCTTCTCGAAGCTGGGGAATTTGAGCACGACCACGCGGGTGGGCTTCCAGTCGCCTTCGAGCGGCTGCACCTGGCCGCCGCGCACGCAGACTTCGGCGCCGTGCGCCTGCATCGCGACGCTCGACCACTTCTTGTATTCCTCGTACTGCGTCGGGTTCGTGACTTCGACGTGGGCGATGACGTAACCACTGCTCATGCTTGAAAACTGTCCTCGAGGAAAGTGTTTTTCTTGGTGACCCGGTCGAGCGCGACGAGCGTCTCGAGCAGGGCCTTCATGTGCTTGAGCGGCACGGCGTTGGGGCCGTCGCTCAGGGCTTTGTTCGGGTCGGGGTGGGTCTCCATGAAGAGACCGGCCACGCCCACGGCCACGGCCGCGCGCGAGAGCACCGGCACCATCTCGCGCTGGCCGCCCGAGCTGGTGCCCTGGCCGCCGGGCAATTGCACCGAGTGCGTGGCATCGAACACCACGGGCGCTTTCGTCTCGCGCATGATCGCGAGCGAGCGCATGTCCGACACGAGGTTGTTGTAGCCGAAGCTGGCGCCGCGCTCGCAGGCCATGAAGCTGTCTTCGTCCAGGCCGGCTTCCCTGGCGGCAGCGCGGGCCTTGTCGATCACGTTCTTCATGTCGTGCGGTGCGAGGAACTGGCCCTTCTTGATGTTCACCGGCTTGCCCGACTGCGCCGCGGCGTGGATGAAGTCGGTCTGGCGGCACAGGAAGGCGGGCGTCTGCAGCACGTCGACCACCTTGGCGGCCTCGGTGATGTCTTCGTGGGTGTGCACGTCGGTCAGCACGGGCAGGCCGAGTTCGCGCTTCACCTTGGCCAGGATCTCGAGGCCCTTGTCACGCCCCGGGCCGCGAAAGCTCGTGCCCGAGGAACGGTTGGCCTTGTCGAAGCTGCTCTTGAAGATGAACGGGATGCCCAGCGACGCGGTGATTTCCTTCAACGTGCCGGCCGTGTCCATCTGCAGCTGCTCGGATTCGACCACGCACGGGCCGGCGATCAGGAAGAAAGGCTGGTCCAGCCCGATGTCGAATCCGCAAAGCTTCATGCCACTGCCTTGAGCGTCTTGTTGGTGCTGCCCGCGCCCTTGTCCTTGTGGTCGAGCGCCGCCTTGATGAAGGCGTTGAACAACGGATGGCCGCCCCACGGCGTTGACTTGAACTCGGGGTGGAACTGCACGCCCATGAACCACGGGTGCACGTTCTGCGGCAGCTCGACGATTTCGGTCAGGTGCTCGCGCTGCGTGAGCGCCGAGATCACGAGGCCGGCATTGCGCAACTCGTCCAGGTAGTTGACGTTGGCTTCGTAGCGGTGGCGATGGCGCTCGGTGACCACGTCGCCGTAGATGCTGTGCGCCAGCGTGCCCGGCGAGACGTCGGAGCTTTGCGCGCCAAGGCGCATGGTGCCGCCGAGGTCGGACTTCTCGTCGCGCGTCTTCACGGTGCCGTCGCGGTCCTTCCACTCGGTGATCAGCGCGATCACGGGGGTGGGCGTTTCCGGGTCGAACTCGGTGCTGTTGGCGTTCTTCAGGCCGGCCACGTGGCGGGCGTATTCGATGGTCGCAACCTGCATGCCCAGGCAGATGCCCAGGTAGGGCACCTTCGATTCGCGCGCGAAGCGGGCAGCCGAGATCTTGCCTTCCACGCCGCGCTGGCCGAAGCCGCCGGGCACGAGGATGGCGTCGTACTTGGCCAGGCGCGACACGTCTTGCGCCGTGATGGTCTCGGAGTCGATGTAGTCGATCTTCACGCGGGCATGGTTCTTCATGCCGGCGTGGCGCAGCGCTTCATTGAGCGACTTGTAGCTGTCCGACAGGTCGACGTACTTGCCGACCATGGCGATCGACACTTCCTGTTGCGGATGCTCGACCTCGTACACCAGCTCGTCCCAGCGCGTGAGCTTGGCCGGCGGGGTGTTGATGCGCAGCTTGTCGCAGATCAGGCCGTCCAGGCCCTGTTCGTGCAGCATGCGGGGCACCTTGTAGATGGTGTCCACGTCCCACATCGAAATGACGCCCCATTCGGGCACGTTCGAGAACAGCGAGATCTTGGCGCGCTCGTCGTCGGGAATCGGGCGGTCGGCGCGGCACAGCAGGGCATCGGCCTGGATGCCGATGGCGCGCAATTCCTTGGCGGTGTGCTGCGTGGGCTTGGTCTTGAGTTCGCCGGCGGCGGCGATCCAGGGCACGTAGGAGAGGTGCACGAAGGCCGAGTTGTTCGGGCCCATGCGCAGGCTCATCTGGCGCACGGCTTCCAGGAAGGGCAGCGACTCGATGTCGCCCACGGTGCCGCCGATTTCGACGATGGCCACGTCCACCTCGTGCGCCGTGCCGATGCCGGCGCCGCGCTTGATGTATTCCTGGATTTCGTTGGTGATGTGCGGAATGACCTGGACGGTCTTGCCGAGGTAGTCGCCACGGCGTTCCTTCTCGAGCACGGTCTTGTAGATCTGGCCGGTCGTGAAGTTGTTGGCCTTGCGCATCCGCGTGTTGATGAAGCGCTCGTAGTGGCCGAGGTCGAGGTCGGTCTCGGCGCCGTCATCGGTGACGAACACTTCGCCATGCTGGAACGGTGACATCGTGCCGGGGTCGACATTGATGTACGGATCGAGCTTGATGAGGGTGACTTGGAGGCCGCGCGATTCGAGGATCGCGGCGAGCGAGGCGGAGGCGATTCCCTTGCCAAGGGAAGATACGACACCACCGGTGACGAAGACAAATTTGGTCATGCCAGTTCCGGACGCGTGAATCCGGGCAGTGGGAAATTGCGATTATAGGTGTCCCCTTTGTGCCTCCACGGCCGAAGGCCATCCGGTTCCTGATCTTGTCGGTATGTGAGCAACAATATGTCCCATGCAAGATCTCGCCGGCAAACACATCGTCCTCGGACTCACAGGGGGCATCGCCTGCTACAAATCGGCCGAGCTGTGCCGCCTGCTCGTGAAGGCGGGCGCCACCGTCCAGGTCGTGATGACCGAGGCGGCCGAGCAGTTCATGACGCCGGTCACCATGCAGGCGCTCTCGGGGCGCACCGTCTACACCTCGCAGTGGGACGCTCGCGAGCCGAACAACATGCCGCACATCAACCTCAGCCGCGAGGCCGACGCGATCGTGCTGGCGCCCTGCAGCGCCGACTTCATTGCGCGGCTGGTGCAGGGCCGCTCCGACGAGCTGTTGAGCCTGCTGTGCCTGGCGCGTCCGACCGAGCGCGTGCCGCTGTTGATCGCCCCGGCCATGAACCGCGAGATGTGGGCCCATCCGGCCACGCAGCGCAACCTGATGCAGGTGGCCGCCGACGGCGCGACCGTGCTGGGCGTGGGCAGCGGCTGGCAGGCCTGCGGCGAAACCGGCGACGGGCGCATGCTCGAACCGGCACAGCTGCTGGAAGACATCACGGCCTTCTTCCAGCCCAAGCTGCTGGCGGGGCAGAAGGTGCTCGTCACGGCCGGCCCGACCTTCGAGGCTCTGGACCCGATTCGCGGCATCACCAACCATTCGTCCGGCAAGATGGGCTTCGCCATCGCCCGCGCGGCGCGCGAGGCCGGCGCCGAGGTCACGCTGGTGGCCGGTCCGGTGCACCTGCCGACCCCGCGCGGCGTGAGCCGCATCGACGTGCTGTCGGCGCAGGAGATGCTCGAAGCCACCTCCCGCGCTGCGCAGGCAGCTAGCATTTTTGTAGCAACGGCCGCCGTGGCCGACTGGCGCCCCGCTACGCACAGCGACCAGAAGATCAAGAAGGACGGCAGCGGCCAGACGCCGGTGCTGCACTTCGTCGAGAACCCCGACATCCTGCTTACGGTGGCCAAGAGCGAGCGCGCCCAGGCCAGGAAGCTGTTCTGCGTGGGCTTCGCGGCCGAGAGCGAGAACCTCGCCGAGCACGCCAAGGCCAAGCGTGAACGCAAGGGCATTCCGCTGCTGGTGGGCAACATCGGCCCGCTGACCTTCGGGCAGGACGACAACGCGCTGCTGCTGGTGGACGCAAAGGGCGTGCGCGAGCTGCCCCGGGCGCCCAAGCTCCGGCTAGCGCGGGAACTGATGACGGAAATTGCAGCGCGACTTCCCGATTGGAGGGCCTGATGAACACCGAATCCAACACACCGCCCAACGGCGACTTCGCCCGCTACGTGGAGCAGCTGTCGGCGCGGGCCGGCCAGTCTGCCCGCGTCCCGGGCAAGGAGTCCGAGCACGGGCTGGACGTCGGCATGACGCCTTCGCCCGGTGCGCAGGGGACCACCGTCGCACGTCGTGAATCGCCGGCTGGCGAGGCCGCGAAGGCTGACGGCAGCAAGGCCATCCCCCCGGGCACGCTCAAGGTGCTGGCCGGCATGGGGGCGATGGTGTTCCTGGTGCTGTGGGCCATTGGCGTGCCGCTCTCCGTGCTCGTCCTGGGCGCCGCTGCGGCCGCCTGGTTCGGCAAGCGTTTTCTCAAGGGGCTCAACCTGAGGCCCGGGGTCGCCAAGTGGCAGCAGGTGCTCGAAGAGGCCGCCCGCAGGCAAAAAGAACAGCAACAGAAATAAACAAGGCAGCAAGTCAGTGAACGTAGACGTCCGAATCCTCGATCCGCGCATGGTGGATCAATTGCCCGCGTATGCCACCCCCGGAAGCGCCGGCCTCGACCTGCGGGCCTGCCTCGATGCCCCGGTCACGCTCGAGCCCAATGCCTGGCAACTGGTGGGCACCGGCATCGCGATCCACCTGGCCGATCCGGCCTATGCCGCGTTGATCCTGCCGCGCTCGGGCCTGGGCCACAAGCACGGCATCGTGCTGGGCAACCTCGTCGGCCTGATCGACAGCGACTACCAGGGCGAGCTGAAGGTCAGCGCCTGGAACCGCAGCAACACGCCCTTCGTGCTGCAGCCGATGGAGCGGCTCGCGCAGCTGGTGATCGTGCCGGTGGTGCAGGCGCAGTTTCGCGTGGTCGCCGAGTTCGAGGCCTCGCAACGAGGCGAGGGCGGCTACGGCTCGACCGGCAAGCACTGAGTTCGTGGGTATGCCCCGGCAAAGCTGAAGGGCACCTGAGTATCCAAGGCGTAAAGAACGGAACCACCGGCGCGTGGTTCGTCTCGAAGGTTTCAGCGTGTGTCTTTCGTCATCGCGGCTTCGGCTGAGGCGTTAGACACAGGCAGGCATGCAGCCCGTCCGGGCGCGTGCTGTTTTCTTCGAGGAGCCTCTTTCATGAACATCTCAATGCGCTTCATTTCCGTCACGGCGTCCGTGCTCGCACTGGCCACGCTCACGGCCTGTGTCGCGCCGGCCCCGGTCTACCAGACCTCGCGCTACCCCTACCAGGCCCCGCCGCGGGCGATCCAGTACCAGGAAGCGGCCTACGTCGAGTACGGCCACGTGGCCAACATCGAGGTGCTGCGCAGCGAAACCGCAGGCGTCGGCACCACGGGTGGCGGTGCCATCGCGGGTGGTCTCATCGGCGGCGTCGTGGGCAACCAGTTCGGACGCGGCAACGGCCGTGCCGCAGCCACTGCGCTCGGCCTCGTGGGCGGCGCCTTGCTGGGCAACACCATCGAGGCCCAGCAGAACGGCCCGCGCGCCTACGAGAGCTACCGCGTCTCGGTGCAGACCGACCGCGGCGGCTACCGCGCCTTCGACGTGCAAAACCCGGGCGACCTGCGCATCGGCGACCGCGTGCGCATCGACAACGGGCACATCTCGCGCATGTAAGCGGTCGGCCGCGCGCGCAAAGAAAAAAGCCGGGCACTGCCCGGCTTTTGCTTTGTGAAGTGGCGTGGTCTCAGTGCAGCATCTGGCCGCCCGGCGCCATCGGCGGCACCTTGAAGAAGGCCGTGCCGGCCGAGCCGCGGCCGACTTCTTCTTCGGTGGCTTCGCGCACCGAACGCACCGTGATGTCCAGGCGGATCGCGATGCCCGCCAGCGGGTGGTTGCCGTCGAGCACGAGGTGGTCGGGGTAGATCTCGGCCACGGTGTAGATCGCGTCCTTGGGGATGCCGTCGCTCACGCCCTTGGGCAGGGCGGAGCCGTCGAAGGTCATGCCTTCCTCGGTGCCTTCGGGGAACAGCGAACGCGGCTCCAGGAAGAGCAGCTGGTCGTTGAAGTCGCCGAAGCCCTGCTCGGGCTCGATCTGCAGTTGCACGCGCGCGCCGGGCTCATGGCCCTGCAGGGCGGCCTCGATCACGTCGAAGAGGTCGTCGCCGCCCACCATGAATTCCACCGGCTCGTCGAGCACGTCCAGCACATCGCCGAGCGTGTCTTTCATGGTCCAGGTCAGGCCGACCACGCATTGTTCAGAGATTTCCATTGCAGAATTCTCCCATGGAGATCAATCAACCGCTGCCCTTGCTTGGCGGCCTGAGTCCCGCGCAGTTCATGCGCCGGTACTGGCAAAAGAAACCCCTGCTGATCCGGCAGGCCGTTCCCTCGATGGTGCCACCGATCGACCGCCCCGCGCTGTTCGCGCTGGCGGAGCGCGAGGGGGTCGAGTCGCGCCTCATCCGGCATGGGAAGGCCGGCTGGTCGCTCAAGCGCGGCCCGTTGCCCCGCCGCGCGCTGCCGCCGCTGAAGCAGCCGGGCTGGACGATGCTGGTGCAGGGCGTCGACCTGCACCACGACGGCGTGCACGACCTGCTGCGGCAGTTCCGCTTCCTGCCCGATGCGCGCCTGGACGATCTGATGATCAGCTACGCGAGCGACGCCGGCGGCGTCGGCCCGCATTTCGACAGCTACGACGTGTTCCTGCTGCAGGCGCAGGGCCGGCGCCGCTGGTCCATCGGCAAGCAGTCCGACCTGCGGCTGCAGGCCGACGTGCCGCTCAAGGTGCTCGAGCACTTCGAGCCCGAGCAGACCTTCGTGCTCGAGCCCGGCGACATGCTGTACCTGCCGCCCAAGTACGCCCACGACGGCGTGGCGGTGGGCGACGACTGCATGACGTACTCGATCGGGCTGCGCTCGTCCGCCGTGGGCGAGCTGGGTGCGGACCTGCTGGCGCGCGTGGCGCAGGCCTATGCGGAAGACCTGGAAGACGCGGGCCCCGCCGAGCTCGCGCGTTATCGCGACCCATCGCAACCTGCTGTCGAGGCTCCGGCCGCGATGCCGGCTGCCCTGCAGGACTTCGCGCGCAAGGCTGTCGAGGCCGCGCTGCGCGACCCCGACGCGATCGACCGCGCGCTGGGCGAATCGCTCACCGAGCCGAAGGCCAATGTCTGGTTCGGCGAGGGCGCCCAGGCGCCCGAGGTGCTGCGCGAAGTCTCGCTCGACCGCCGCACGCGCATGCTCTACGACGCGCGGCACGTCTACATCAACGGCGAGAGCTTCCGCGCCGGCGGGGCCGACGCCACGCTGATGCGGCGGCTGGCCGACCAGCGTGCGCTCGGTGCGCGCGAGCTGGCCCGCGCCAGCGAGGGCGCGCGGGCGCTGCTGGGCGAGTGGTGCGAGGCGGGCTGGCTGCATGCCGGGTGAAGGCGCCGTACCGGTCCTGAGCGAAGGCCGTTTCGACGGCCGCGAGGCGTTTGCCGACCTCGTCCGCAACGCCTTGTCTGCCGCCGCGCATCAGGGCTGGAACGAGATCGTCTTCAGCGACCCCGACTTCGCCGACTGGCCCCTGGGCGAGCGCGCGAGCATCGAAGCGCTGCAGGCCTGGTCGGCCAGCGGGCGCCGCCTGTTGTTGCTGGCGCGGCGCTTCGACTTGGTGGAGCGCGGTCATGCGCGCTTCGTGACGTGGCGCCGCACCTGGGACCACATCGTCGAATGCCGCGCGGCAGGCCGAACAGGCACGCCAGAGGAGGTGCCCAGCGCCCTGTGGACGCCCACCTGGTGCCTGCACCGCATCGACCCCGAACGCAGCCGCGGCGTCTGCAGCAGCGAGCCGCGTGCACGGCGCGACCTGCGCGAAAGCTTCGACGAGTGCTGGCGCCAGGGGCGACCGGCTTTTCCGGCCTCCACGCTTGGCTTGTAAGCCAATGCCGCAAATACACCCCCGCGACATATCCGGGTGGGGTTGGCGGTCTAGAATTTTTTGGTTCCAGACCTTCATTGCCAAAGGAGTCCTCATGAAGAAGTCGTCGTCCGTCCTGATTGCCTCGCTGATCGCCGCTGCCGCCCTGGTGGCCTGCGGAAAGAAAGAGGACGCCGCGCCTGCGGTCGTGACCCCGCCGCCCGCTCCCGTGACCGAACCCGCACCCGCCGCTCCGCCGGCCGCCGCGCCTGCATCGGCACCGTCGGCCGCCGCTTCGTCGGCCCTGGACGCCGCCAACGCCGCGACCGAAGCCGCCAAGAAGGGCGAGGCACCGAAGCAGTAATTCCGCTGCAGGTTCGCACCATGCAAAAAGCCGCCCTCGGGCGGCTTTTTCATTGGGGGAGGGCGATGCCCCGCCTGCTCAGACGTCGAGCCAGGGCGAGCCCTCGGCGGCGGTCGCCGTGAGCATCTCGGCTTCGTCGCCGCCCAGCGCTTCGGCCATCAGGCGACGCACGATGTCGGGCCGGTTGTTCTGTTCGCTCAGGTGCGCCGCGACCACGTGGCGCAGGCCGTCGTGGAGCACGGCGCGCGCGATCTCGGCGGCCGCGGTGTTCGACAGGTGGCCGTAGTTGCCGCCCACGCGCTGCTTCAGGAACGACGGGTAGGCCGAGCCGGCGAGCAGGTCGCTGTCGTGGTTGAACTCCAGCAGCAGCGCATGCGCGCCGCGCAGCCGGGCCAGCACGTGGCTGGTGGCGTGGCCCAGGTCGGTCAGCACGCCCAGCGTGCGGTTGCCGTCGGTGCAGCGCAGCTGCAGCGGCTCGCGGGCGTCGTGGGGCACGGTGAAGGGTTGCAGGCAGAGGTCGCCGACGCTGAACTCGGCGTCGTCGCGCGCCAGGTGCAGGCGGCCTTCGTAGTCGCGCCCGCCGGTCGCGAGCCAGGTGCCTTCGCTCATCCAGACCGGGATGCGGTCGCGCAGCGACAGGGCATGGGCGCAACCGATGTGGTCGCCATGCTCGTGGGTGATGAAGACGGCGTCGAGGTCTGCGGCAGCCAGGCCCGCCTGGGCCAGGCGCCGGTCGAGCTGGCGGATGCCGAAGCCGCAGTCGACGAGGAGGCGGGTGGTGCGGCCGGCGCTGGTCGTTGCTTCGACCAGCGCGGCGTTGCCCGTGCTGCCGCTGCCGAGGCTTCGGAAGCGGAGCATGGGGCTTACTTCAGGTCGTCGGCGATGACCTTGACGATGCGCTGCGCGTTGGCCGAGGTTTCGGGCGCGCCGGCGTCGTTCAGGACCGAGACCGTGGTGGCTTCGCCCTGGCTCTTGACCGAGATGCGGAACTTGATCGGCGCTTCGTCCTTCTTGGAGCTGAACAGCTTGCCGAAGAAGCCATCGTCCTTCTTGTCGGGGTTCGGCGTCACGTAGCGCACGTAGTAGGTGCCGGCGCTGCGATCGCGGTCTTCGACGGTGAAGCCGGTGCGGTCCAGGGCCAGGCCGACGCGGCGCCATGCGCGGTCGAAGCCTTCGCTGATCTGCACGACCGGCTGGTTGCCGACGGTGGCCACGGTGGCGGTCTTGGGCGCTGCGGTGGTCGCGGCGAGGATCTTCGACTGCTCTTGCGACACACCGAGCTTGACCATCAGGCGGCGCAGGAATTCGGTCTCGAGCTCAGGATCGCTCGGGCGGGGCTGCCACACGGTCTGGTCCTGGCGGGAGTTGTTGTAGACCTCCTGCATGCCGCGGTGGCTGACGAAGATCTCGGTGCCGTTGGTGCTGCGCTCCAGGCGGGTGCGGAAGCGATCGAGTTCGCCGGTCGAGTAGACCGAATCGACCAGCTTGCCCAGCGTGCCGCGGATGATGTCCTGTGGCAGCTTGGCGCGGTTCTCGGCCCAGTCGGTTTCCATGATGCCCAGGTTGCGCTGGTCGGTGGTCAGCAGGAAGCCGTTTTCCTGCCAGAAGTCTTTCACCGGTTCCCAGAGCTGGTCGGGCGTGCGGTTGATGACGATCCAGCGCTGCGTGCCCGAGCGTTCCATGCGCACGTCGCCGATGTTGGCCACGGCGGTGGGGATGCCCGGTGCGTTCGCGATGCCGGCCTGGTAGGCGTTGGCGGTGACGGCGCCGCCCGGCACCGCGTAGCGGTTGTCACGCGAGAGCTGGGACAGGTCGGGTGGGACTTCGAGCGTCGGGGCCTTGCCGGCGCTCTTGTAGTCGATCTTGTCGCTCTCGAGGACGGAGCAGGCGGCGAGGCTGGCAACGAGGGCCAGCAGTGCAAGTCGCGAAATGTTCTTCAACGTCGTCTTCCTTGGTGGAATGGTTCGGTCAATCGATGGGCCCCAGCGCCCCGCCCTCTCTGAGCACTGTTGCGGCAAAAGGTTGCTTGACCTTGCTGCGAACAGGGGAAAGGGCGGACGGGAACCGGTGTGATCGGTGGGGAAACCCGGGCTCGGTCAGTCCTTGAGCAGGCCGGTGGCGCGCAGGGCGCCCTCGACCGCCGGGCGGCTCGCTTCGCCGAGTTCCGTGAGCGGCAGCCGCAGGGCGCCGCCGCACAGACCCAGGCGGGCCATGGCCCACTTGAGCGGGATCGGATTGGGTTCGACGAACAGGTTGCGGTGCAGCGGCATCAGTTCGAACTGCAGCTGCATCGCGCGCTTGACGTCGCCGGCCAGCGCGGCCACGCACAGCTCGTGCATCTTGCGCGGCGCCACGTTGGCCGTGACGCTGATGTTGCCCTGGCCGCCGCACAGCATGAGCGCGACCGCGGTTGGGTCGTCGCCGGAGTAGACGGCAAAGCTCTTCGGCAGGTCGCGGATGAGCCACTGGGCACGTTCGATGTTGCCGGTGGCTTCCTTGATGCCGATGATGCCGGGCACCTGCGCCAGGCGCAGCACGGTGTCGTGCGCCATATCGGCGACGGTGCGGCCGGGCACGTTGTACAGCACGACGGGCAGGTCGCCGACAGCTTCGGCGATGGCCTTGAAGTGCTGGTACTGGCCCTCTTGCGTGGGCTTGTTGTAGTAGGGAACGACCTGGAGTTGCGAGTCGGCGCCGACGCCCTTGGCGAACTTGGCGAGCTCGATGGCTTCCTTGGTCGAGTTCGCGCCGCAGCCGGCCATCACGGGCACGCGGCCCCGGGCCTGCTCGACGGATACGCGGATGATTTCGCAGTGCTCTTCCACATCGACCGTCGGCGATTCGCCGGTGGTGCCGACCACGCCAAGGCAGTCGGTGCCTTCGTCAATGTGCCAGTCGATGAGCCGCCGCAGGGCGGGGTAGTCGACACTGCCGTCGTCGTGCATCGGCGTGACGAGCGCGACGATGCTGCCTGTCAGTTGCTCCAAGGGAATCTCTTTGTCGGTGGACGAAAGCGGCCATTCTACTGACTCCGGCCGGGCCGGAGACAGTTGTGTCGGCCAGCTCAGCTGGCCTTCAGGAAGTGGCGCGGCGGGGCGCCCGCGGCCGCTTCGCCGGGCCGCACGGCGGCAATGCGCTGGACGAAGCGCGCCGGCGCCGGCAGGAATCCGTCTTCATAGGCGATCACCTGCAGGCTGGCGCAGGCCCTGAGCAGCTCGCCCGGCTGCAGCAGGAAATCGGGCCGCGAGGGCTTGCCGACGGTCTCGTTGCCGGCCGCGAAGGTCTCGTACAGCAGCACGCCGCCCGGCGCCACGGCGGCCACGATGTCGGCCATGCGCGGGCGCCAGAGGTAGTTGGTGACGACCACCGCACCGAAGCGCTGGGCCGCAAAGGGCCAGGGGCCCGATTCGATGTCGGCCGCCACCACGCGACCGAAGGCGCCGGCCGCCTCGACGGCCTCGGGCGACCGGTCGACGCCGGTCGCCGCATGCCCGCGCCCCGCGAACCATTGCATGTGTCGGCCGGACCCGCAGGCCACGTCGAGCACCGTCGCGTTCGGGGCGAGCAGGTGCGACCAGCGCACGATCCATCCGGAGGGCGTGGTGCTCGCGTGCACGGGAGTTGCTACATCTTTCATAGCTGCCTGGGCCCGGCTTGCGGGCGGTTCGGGGCGACGTTGTTCAGAAACAGGACCACACCTGGTCGACCAGCGTGACCAGGAACGCCGGATGCACGTACAGCGCGAACACGCCGCCCAGCGCCGCCAACACGGCGGCGAGCCAGGCGGCCTGGGCCAGGTCGTGGTTGCGTGTGCGGGGCGTCATGGCGATGGCTCCTTGCAAACAAGAGACGAAAAGCGCGGGCCGTCAGCCCGCCACGGCGACCGGCCGGACCGCGCGCGCAATGGCGCTTTCCTTGACCGGCAGGTTGATCAGCGCCGCGAACACGCCCAGCGCGATCGAGATGTACCAGACGATGTTGTAGCTGCCCGTCGTGTCGTACAGGAAGCCGCCCAGCCACACGCCCAGGAACGAACCCACCTGGTGGCTCAGGAACACGAAGCCGCTGAGCATCGACAGGTGCGCCACGCCGAAGATGCCCGCGACGATGGCGTTGGTGGCCGGCACGGTCGACAGCCACAGGAAGCCCATGGCGGCCGAGAAGACGTACACGCTCAGCGGCGAAATCGGTGCCAGCAGGAAGAGGGCGATCGACACCGCCCGCGCAAAGTAGATGGCCGCGAGGATCTTGGGCTTGGACAGCTTCTGCCCCAGCAGGCCGACCGTGTAGGTGCCGAACACGTTGAACAGCCCGATCAGTGCCAGCGCGTAGCCGGCCACTTCGGGCGACAGGTTCTTGTCGCGCAGGTAGGTCGGCATGTGGATGCCGATGAAGGCCAGCTGGAAGCCGCAGACGAAGTAGCCCGCCATCAGCAAGCCGAAGCTCGGGTAGCGGAAGGCCTCGCCCACGGCCTGCAGCACCGATTGGTCACGGTGGCCGGCCAGGGCCGCGGTCTTGGGTTCGCGCAGGCCGAAGGCCAGCGGCACGATCACCAGCACCAGCACCGCCACCACGGCCAGCGCCGTCTGCCAGCCGAAGGCGCCGATCAGGCGGCCTTCGATGGGCGCCATCAGGAACTGGCCGAACGAGCCGGCCGCCGCGGCCACGCCCATCGCCCACGAGCGGCGCTCGGCCGGAATCTGCCGGCCGATCACGCCGTAGATCACCGCGTAGGTGGAGCCCGCTTGCGCCGCACCGATCAGCACGCCCGCGCTCAGGGTGAAGAGCAGCGGTGTCGGCGAATGCGCCATGCCGAAGAGGCCCGCCGCGTACAGCAGCGAGCCGCCGATCAGCACGCGGAACGCGCCGAAGCGGTCGGCCAGCATGCCCGCGAACACGCCGAAGATGCCCCACGACAGGTTCTGCACCGCCAGCGCGAACGAGAAGGTCTGTCGGTTCCACTCCTGCGCCTGCGTGATGGGCTGCAACCAGAGGCCAAAGCCGTGGCGGATGCCCATCGAGAGCGTGACGATCATGGCGCCACAGAACAGCACCTGCTTGATCGAAAGGGTGGGAGCGGGGGAGGCTTGCATCCTTCGAATGTAGCGAAATGGATGCTGTGGCAGGTGGCGGGGTGGCCATGGCCATTGATGATTTGTGGGCGCGGTTTCAATGCGCGCACGGCATCAAAGAAAGAAGGCAGGCACGCGGCCTGCCTTCGGGGTCAGCGTGCCGGTGCCGCCGCCGCGCCACGCGCGGCAGGAAAACCGTGCTCGCAGGCCTGCCACGCCAGCACCAGCCCGGGCACCAGCAGCGCCAGCAGCGACCAGGGCAGGCTGCCCGCGCCGCCGCCCTGCAGCAGCAGGCCGCCCGCCAGCCCGCCGCCTGCGATGGCGAGGTTCCAGGTCGTCACGACCATCGACTGCGCCACGTCCGCCGCATCGCCGGCCGCCTGGGCCGAGGCGGTCTGGAACAGCGTTGCCGCGCCGCCGAAAGCCAGGCCCCAGACCGCGACCGCGAGGTACACGCCCGCCGCCGACCCGCCCGCCGCGGCGAGCATCAGCGCCGCCAGCGCGAAGGCGGCCGTGCCGGCCAGCACCAGCGTGCGCAGCCAGCGGTCGATCAGCACGCCCGTGAGCCAGATGCCGCCCAGCGACGCCGCGCCGAACACCAGCAGCACCCGTCCGACCTGCGCTTCGAGCCCGGCGTGCGCCAGGAAGGGCGCGATGTAGGTGTAGAGGATGTTGTGCGCCAGCACGAAGGCGAACATCACGGCCAGCACCGGCCGCACGCCCGGCAGCAGGAACACGCGGCGCACGCTCTGCTGGCGTCCGGCCTCCTGGCCCGGGAAGTCGGGCACCTGCCAGCGCACCCAGCCGAGCAGCAGCACCGACAGCGCCGACATGATCAAAAAGGCCGGCCGCCAGCCGACGCTCGCGCCCAGCAGCGTGCCGGCCGGAATGCCCAGCGACAGCGCCAGCGGCGCGCCCAGCATCGCCACGGCGATGGCCCGGCCCTGCTGCGACGGCGCCACCATGCGCGCGGCGTGCCCGGCCAGCAGCGCCCACAGCAGGCCCGCGAACACGCCGGCGAAGAAACGCGCGACCAGCGTCAGCGTGTAGTCGTGCGACAGCGCCGTCACCGTGTTGACCACCGCGAAGCCGCCGATCGCGCCCATCAGCAGCGGCCGGCGACGCCAGCCGCGCGTGAGCGCCACCAGCGGAATGGCCGCCACCAGCGAGCCCAGCGCGTACACGGTGACGAGTTGGCCGACCAGCGCGGGCGCCACGCCCAGGTCGGCACCGATCTGCGGCAGCAGGCCGGCCGGCATCGCCTCGGTGAGGATGGTGATGAAGCCGCCGGCTGCCAGCGCCAGCAGGCCGGACAAGGGCAGGGGGGAGGAAGAGGTCGTGTCACGCATAGACGGCATCCCTCAGTTCGGTGACGAAGCGGCCCGACATGCCTTCATAGAGCGTGTTCGTGAAGGCCACCACGCTGAGCCCGCGCGCCCGGTCGACGAACCAGGCGTGGCCGTAGGCGCCGCCCCAGCGCCAGGTGCCGGGCGATTCGGGCGTCTGCGTGGGCTGCGGGTCGTGCAGCACCGAAAAGCCCAGGCCGAAGCCCCAGCCCGGCGCGTCCGTCGGCCCCCAGGCGCCCGTGTGGTTGCGGCCCATGGCGTCGACGGTGGCGGCGCCCAGCAGCGGGGCGCCGCCGGTGCGCAGCGTGTCGAGCAGGCGCAGGAAGTCGCCCGCGCTGCCGACCATGCCGGCGCCGGCCGAAGGCCAGGCGTTGGCGTCGAAGGCGCGCGCCGGGTCGAAGCGGATGCCGACGGCGCCCTCGAACGGCGTGGCGACGACGGGGCTGTCCATGCGCTGCGGCGGCGTCGCGTCGGCGCCGTTCACGTAGGGCGTGGCCAGCCGCGGGTCGCCGGGGGCGGCGGCGAAGCCCGTGTCGTGCATCTGCAGCGGCCCGGTCACCAGCGTGCGCACGGCCTCGGGCAGCGGCAGGCCGCTGGCCGCCTCGACCACCGCGCCGAGCACGTCGATGGCCAGCGAATAGAGCCAGCCCGTGCCCGGTGGGTACAGCAGCGGCACGCCGGCCAGGCGTTGCAGGTTGGCGGCCAGCGTGAGGCCGTCGTCGCGATCCATACCGTCCGACACGCCGGCGCGCGCGTACGGGCCGTCGTCCGTGCTTTCGAGGAAGCGGTAGCCCAGGCCGGCCGTGTGGGTCAGCAGCTGCCGCAGCGTGATGACGGCTTCGCTGCCGCCTTCAGGCAGGCGGGGGCGGAAGTCCGGCAGCCAGCGCGTCACGGGGTCGTCCAGGTCGAGCCGGCCCTGGTCCACGAGCACCATCGCGGCGGTCGAGACGATGGGCTTGGACACCGAGGCCAGCCGGAACAGCGCGTCCTCGCGCATCGGCCGGCCGGCCTCGCGGTCGGCCAGCCCGGCGGCGCGCCGGTGGACGAGGCGGCCGCCGTGGCGCACCAGCACCACCGCGCCAACCAGCCGCTGCTCGGCCAGCGCGCGGTCGATGGCCGCGTCGATGCGCGACGGGTCCGGGCCCTGCCAGGCAGGGGTGAAAGTGGGGGAAATGTCGGGAAGAAAGGTCATGCGGCCAACGATAGGAACAAGCCGACTTCGGATAAAGACGGCTACAGTTCCGCTCAATGCGGACGTGTAGATCCGCAATGGAGATTCCCCATGGACAGCCTCAGCGGCTTTGCCGTCTTCGTTCAGGTCGCCGAAACCCGCAGCTTCGTGGCGGCCGGGCGCGCGCTCGGCGTGTCGGCCTCGGCCGTGGGCAAGCGCGTGGCGCGGCTCGAGGAGCGGCTGGGCGTGCGCCTGTTCCACCGCAGCACGCGCAGCATCACGCTCACCGCCGAGGGCGCGCTGTTCCTGGCGCGCAGCCGCCGCGTGCTGGCCGAGATCGAGGCCGCCGAGCAGGAGCTGTCGCACGCCGCCGAGGCGCCGCGCGGGCGCCTGCGCGTGAGCCTGCCGCTGGTCAGCTCGCTGGTGCTGCCGGTGCTGGCCGACTTCATGGCCGCCTACCCTGCGATCGAGCTCGACCTCGACTTCAGCGACCGGCTCGTCGACGTCATCGAGGAAGGCTTCGACGCCGTGGTGCGCACCGGCGAGCCGGCGGATTCACGGCTGTCGTCGCGCCAGCTGGGCGAGTTCTCGCAGCTGCTGGTGGCCTCGCCCGCGTACCTGGCGCGCCACGGCACGCCCGCCTCGCCGGACGACCTGGCCCGCCACGCCTGCCTGCATTACCGCTACCCGGCGACCGGCAAGGTCGAGGTCTGGCCGCTCGCGCCCGGGCCCGACGGCAGCGAGGTGCGCCCGCCGGTCTCGATGATCTGCAACAACATCGAGACCCGGCTGTGCTTCGCCCTGCGCGGGCGCGGCATCGCTTGCCTGCCCGACTTCAGCGTGCGCGCCGCGCTGGCCGAGGGCTCGCTGCAGCCCGTGCTGGCCGAGCACCTGCGCCGGCCCCGTACCATCGCGTTCCGCGTGCTGTGGCCGTCGGGGCGCCATCCGTCGCCCAAGCTGCGGGCGTTCATCGATTTCCTGGGCGCGCGGATGTTCGGCCCGCCCGCAGAAACTCACGCCTGATGTGCGAAAAGACCGAAGCCGGTGCCTGTATGGGTATCCAGTCATTTCAACCCAACTGACTACAATCCGCCCCCATGGCGACTTCCCCCAAGACATCTTCAGACTCCGCTTCCGGCTATTCGGAAGGCTCCATCCGCGTGCTCAAGGGCCTCGAGCCCGTGAAGCAGCGCCCGGGCATGTACACCCGGACCGACAACCCCCTGCACATCATCCAGGAAGTGCTCGACAACGCCGCCGACGAAGCGCTGGCGGGCTACGGCAAGAAGATCAAGGTCACGCTGCACACCGACGGCTCGGTCAGCGTTGAAGACGACGGCCGCGGCATTCCCTTCGGCCTGCACCCCGAAGAGAAGGCCCCCGTGATCGAGCTGGTCTACACCCGGCTGCACGCCGGCGGCAAGTTCGACAAGGGCTCGGGCGGCGCCTACAGCTTCTCGGGCGGCCTGCACGGCGTGGGCGTGTCGGTGACCAACGCGCTGTCCAAGCGCCTCGAAGTCAGCTCGCACCGTGAAGGCTCGGTCGCCAAGCTGGCCTTCAGCGCCGGCGACGTGATCGAGGCGCTCGAGATCCGCAGGCTCGAAGCCGGCGAACGCAAGCAGGGCACCACCGTGCGCGCCTGGCCCGACGCCAAGTACTTCGAGACCGCCGCGCTGCCCATGGGCGAACTCACCCACCTGCTGCGCAGCAAGGCCGTGCTGATGCCCGGCGTGAGCGTCACGCTGGCCGTCGAGAAGACCGGCGAAAGCCAGCAGTGGCTCTACAAGGGCGGCCTGAGCGACTACCTGATGCAGACGCTCAACGGCGACCCGGTCATTCCGCTGTTCGAAGGCAGCGGCCATGCCGACAAGAACGCCGACAACTTCGCCGAAGGCGAGGGCGCCGACTGGTGCGTGGCCTTCACCGAAGACGGCCAGCCGGTGCGCGAGAGCTACGTCAACCTGATTCCCACCAGCGCCGGCGGCACGCACGAAAGCGGCCTGCGCGACGGCCTGTTCAACGCGGTGAAGAGCTTCATCGAGCTGCACTCGCTGCTGCCCAAGGGCGTGAAGCTCCTGCCCGAAGACGTGTTCGCGCGCGCCTCGTACGTGCTCAGCGCCAAGGTGCTCGACCCGCAGTTCCAGGGCCAGATCAAGGAACGCCTGAATTCGCGCGACGCCGTGCGCCTGGTGTCCAGCTTCGTGCGCCCCACGCTCGAGCTGTGGCTCAACCAGCACGTCGACTACGGCAAAAAACTGGCCGAGCTGGCCATCAAGGCCGCCCAGACGCGCCAGCGCGCCGGCCAGAAGGTCGAGAAGCGCAAGGGCTCCGGCGTGGCCGTGCTGCCCGGCAAGCTGACCGATTGCGAGAGCAAGGACATCAGCCACAACGAAGTCTTCCTGGTCGAGGGCGACTCTGCCGGCGGCAGCGCCAAGATGGGCCGCGACAAGGAAAGCCAGGCCATCCTGCCGCTGCGCGGCAAGGTGCTCAACACCTGGGAAGTCGAGCGCGACCGCCTGTTCGCCAACACTGAAATCCACGACATCTCGGTGGCCGTGGGCGTCGATCCGCACGGCCCCGCCGACACGCCCGACATGAGCGGCCTGCGCTACGGCAAGATCTGCATCCTGTCCGATGCCGACGTGGATGGCTCGCACATCCAGGTGCTGCTGCTCACGCTGTTCTTCCGGCACTTTCCCAAGCTCATCGAAGCCGGCCACGTGTATGTCGCAAAGCCGCCATTGTTCCGGGTCGATGCGCCCGCGCGCGGCAAGAAGCCGGCCTCCAAGGTCTATGCGCTGGACGAGGGCGAACTCACCGCCACGCTCGACAAATTGCGTAAAGATGGCGTGCGCGAAGGCGCCTGGAGCATCAGCCGCTTCAAGGGCCTGGGCGAAATGAGCGCGGAACAATTGTGGGAAACCACGCTCAATCCGGACACCCGTCGCCTGATGAAGGTCCAATTGGGGCGGTTCGATTTTTCGTCCACCCAGGGCGAGATCACCAAGCTGATGGGCAAGGGCGAAGCGGCGGCGCGGCGCGAGCTCATGGAATTGCGCGCAGACGACGTCGACATCGACGTCTGACAGTTTCCTTTTTCTTTCCTTCTTCTCACACGCATGTCGGTTTTCAAGCGTTCGCTGTGGTTGGCCCTTCTGCTGTGCATGCAGCAGGGGCTCGCGCACGCGACCGACATCTACGGCTACATCGACAGCAACGGCGTGGCGCACTTCGCGGCCGAGAAGGTCGACGAGCGCTACAAGCTCTTCTTCCAGGGCGGCCAGAGCTTCGACACCGCCAAGGGCCTGTCGCCGATGGGTCGCGGCAGCATCCACCGCCGGCTCGACGGCAAGGTGTCGCCGGCGTCGCAGAACCTGCTCGCCATGTTCGAGGCCTCGCCCGGCTACAAGACCGCCAAGGCGGCGCTGCGCGACGCGTCGAGCAAGCACGCGATCGACTACGAGCTGCTGCAGGCGCTGGTCGCCACCGAGTCGGGCTTCGACGCCAAGGCCGTCTCGCCCAAGGGTGCGATGGGGCTCATGCAGCTCATGCCGGCCACCGCGCAGCGCTACGGCGTGGCGACGGACAAGCGCGGCACGATCGAGAAGAAGCTGTTCGATCCGCACATCAACATCGCCGCCGGCTCGCGCTACCTGCGCGACCTGATCGCGATGTTCCCGGGCCAGATCGAGCTCGCGCTGGCCGCCTACAACGCGGGCGAGGGCGCGGTGCAGCGCGCGGGCAACAAGATCCCGAACTACAAGGAAACGCAGAACTACGTGCAGACCGTGCTGCAGCTGTATGCGTACCTCAAGCCCTCGGCCGTGACCGTGGGCGGCAACCTGCGCAGCGGAAGCGGCAGCAGCGGCGGCAGGACGCCCGGGCGCATCCGCATGGAAATGTCGGTGCCCAAGGGCGGCGCGATCGGGCGCGGCAACATGCCGTCCGAGTCGCCGCGCAACGTGCCGACCATGCCCGATATTCCCGAGCCGTCCGACGTGCCCACCAGCGCGGTGGAGCCGGGCGACGCTTCGCCGCCGTCGCCACTGTCGTGATCCCGCAGGCCGCCATGCACCCCACTTTCATTTTGGGCTGAGCGCGAACGCACGCCGCCCGTCACTGTTTTTCTTTCTCTCTTCTTCATGGACGACTCTCAACCTCCGCTCGACCTTGCAGGCCCCACCGACGGCGACACCACCCTCACGCTGGCCGACTACGCGCAGACCGCCTACCTCGAATACGCCCTGAGCGTGGTCAAGGGCCGCGCGCTGCCCGATGTGTCCGACGGCCAGAAGCCGGTGCAGCGGCGCATCCTGTACTCGATGTCGCGCATGGGCCTGGGTTTCGGCGGCACCAACGGCACCGTGGGCGCCAAGCCCGTGAAGAGCGCGCGCGTCGTCGGCGACGTGCTCGGCCGCTTCCACCCGCACAGCGACCAGGCCGCGTACGACGCGCTGGTGCGCATGGCGCAAGACTTCTCGCAGCGCTATCCGCTGGTCGACGGCCAGGGCAACTTCGGCAGCCGCGACGGCGACGGCGCCGCGGCCATGCGCTACACCGAAGCGCGCCTGGCCCGCATCACCAGCCTGCTGCTCGACGAGATCGACGAAGGCACGGTCGACTTCATTCCCAACTACGACGGCAGCACCGAAGAGCCGCGCCTCTTGCCCGCGCGGCTGCCGTTCACGCTGCTCAATGGCGCCAGCGGCATTGCCGTGGGCCTGGCCACCGAGATCCCGAGCCACAACCTGCGCGAGATCGCCGACGCCTGCGTGGCGCTGATCAAGTCCAACGGCAAGCTCAGCGAAGAAGAACTCTTCGCCCTCGTGCCCGGCCCCGACTATCCGGGCGGCGCGCAGATCATCAGCAGCGCCAGCGACATCGCCGACGCCTACCGCACCGGCCGCGGCTCGCTCAAGGTGCGCGCGCGCTGGAAGATCGAAGACCTCGCGCGCGGCCAGTGGCAGCTCGTGGTCAACGAACTGCCGCCGGGCGTGAGCACGCAGAAAGTGCTCGAAGAAATCGAGGAAATCACCAACCCGAAGGTCAAGGCCGGCAAGAAGGCGCTGAGCGCCGACCAGACCCAGCTCAAGGCCGCGATGCTGTCGGTGCTCGACGTGGTGCGCGACGAATCGAGCAAGGACGCCGCCGTGCGCCTGGTGTTCGAGCCCAAGACCTCGCGCATCAGCCAGGACGAGTTCGTGACCACGCTGCTGGCGCAGACCTCGCTCGAGACCTCGTCGTCGATCAACCTCACGATGGTCGGCATCGACGGCAAGCCCACGCAGAAGTCGCTGCGCCAGATGCTCAACGAGTGGATCGCGTTCCGCGAGATCACCGTCGAGCGGCGCTCGCGCCATCGCCTGGACAAGGTGCAGGACCGCATCCACATCCTCGAAGGCCGGCAGCTGGTGCTGTTGAACATCGACGAGGTCATTGCCATCATCCGCGCGGCGGAAGACCCGAAGGCGGCGCTCATCGCGCGCTTCAACCTCAGCGAACGCCAGGCCGAGGACATCCTTGAAATCCGGCTGCGCCAACTCGCGCGGCTCGAGGCCATCAAGATCGAGCAGGAGCTGGCCGGTCTGCGCGACGAGCAGAAGAAACTCGAAGACATCCTCTCCAGCCCGGCCACGCTGCGCCGCCTGCTGGTGAAGGAAATCGAGGCCGACGCCAAGACCTTCGAAGACCCGCGCCGCACGCTCATCCAGGCCGAGAAGCGCGCCGTGGCCGAGGTGAAGGTGGTCGACGAGCCCGTCACCGTGATCGTGTCGCAGAAGGGCTGGGTGCGCGCGCAGAAGGGCTGGGCCAGCGAGAAGGCAGCCGGTAACGGCGGCACCGCGCCCGAGTACAGCTTCAAGTCGGGCGACACGCTCTACGGCGCCTTCGAATGCCGCAGCGTCGACACGCTGCTGGTCTTCGGCAGCGCCAAGGACAAGAGCGTGCGCGTCTACACCGTGCCCGTGGCCTCGCTGCCCGGCGCGCGCGGCGACGGCCAGCCCGTCACCACGCTCATCGAGCTCGATGCCGGCACGCACGTCACGCATTTCTTCGCGGGCCCGGTGGGCGCCTGCCTGCTGCTGGCCAACACGGGCGGCTACGGCTTCATGGCCACCATCGAGAACATGATGTCGCGCCAGCGCGGCGGCAAGGCCTTCATCGACGTGGGCGAGGGCGAGCAGCTGTGCCGGCCGTCGTTGGTGGGCGGCGCGAGCGGCGCCGAGCCGATGCCGGCCGCGACGCACGTGGCCTGCGCCTCGAGCGGCAAGCGCATCCTGACCTTCGACATCGCCGAGCTCAAGAGCCTGCCCAAGGGTGGACGCGGCCTGATGCTGATCGACCTGGAGGCCAAGGAATCGCTGGCCGGTGCGGTGGCCTACACGCGCAGCGTGCGGATCGAAGGCGTCGCCCGCGGCGGCAAGGAGCGCGAAGAAACGCTCGAGATCCGCTCGCTCAACAACGCGATGGGTGCCCGCGCGCGCAAGGGCAAGGTGGCAGACCTCGGATTCACGCCGGCGAGCGTGGTGCGGGTGCTCTGATGCTGGGCGGCATCGACATCAGCATCCTCGGCGTGGTCCTCGCCGTGGTCACGGGCTTCGGCAGCTACATCCTGGGGCGCCGCATGCGCGAGAAGCGCCAGGGCAAGCGGCGCGCGAAAGACCGCGCCGCCGCGCAGGCCAACGAGACGCGCCAAGTGCGTCGCGCACGCGAGCGGCGCGAGCAGGAAGGCAAGTAAGCAGGCAAGCCGAGGGGCTGGCTCACCAGCCCCCGTAGCCGTCGACGTTCTCGCGCGTCACGAGCTTCGACGGCAACAGCAGCACGCGCTGCTGAGGGGGCTGGCCCTTCAGGAGCTTCAACCCGATCTGGGCCGCCCGCTGGCCCATCAACGTGGGCGACTGCGTGGCGCTGCCGACGATCAAGGTGGTCGGGTCTTGCAGCCGCTGTGCCACCTCCGGCGAACCGTCCATCGCCGTGATGACGATGTCGCGCCGGCCCGCGACCTGGGCCGCCAGTTCCGCGCCGATGCCGCACAGGTCGTTGATCGCAAACACGCCCGACAGCTTCGGATGGCGCGCGAGCAGCCGCGTCATCTGTTCCACGCCGCCGTCCTTGGTGGCGCCGCCATTGAGCGCCATCGACACGACGCGCACGCCGGGTGCGGCGTTCAACGCCTCGCGGCAGCCGTTGACGCGGCCCACCGCGGCCGTGTTCGGCGGGCCGTCGATGATCGCCACTTCGCCTTTGCCGCCGAGCGTGCGCACCAGGTGTTCGCAAGAGAGCCTGCCGGCCGCGCGGCTGTCTGTCACCACGGCCGCGTCCGCACCTTGCACGAGCGCATCGACCGCCACCACCTTGATGCCGGCCGCGCGCGCCTCCGTGACGCGCGCGTGCAGGGTGGTCGAATCGACCGGCGTCACGATCACCAGCTGCACGCGCTGGCGGATCATTTCCTTGAGCTGCTCGTCCTGCCGCTGCGGATCGAACCCGCTCGACACGACCGTGATGTGCGCCGCGTTGCGACTGTCTGCGGCCAGCGTGCTTTCCACCGCGCGCGCGATGTAGGCAAAGAAGGGGTTGCGCAGGTCGCTCACGAGCACGCCGACGCGCGGGCCCTTGCCATGGTTGGCATGTGTCGCGAGCGCGCTGCCCACGGGGCCCACAGCGAGGAGGAGGGCCAGCAGCCAGGTGCGCCAGGGACGTTTCATGGGCATGGGTGCGAGGGCCTCGTTGCGAGAGGGGGCCGGTGAAGGGGTGGGGATGATGACATGTTCCGCACCGCCTCGCATCCGCGATCTGCGGCGGCAAGCGTGGGGGAATGGACGAACCTGCCGGCCCCGGTGGGAGTCGATGTTGTCGCGGGTCGGCAGCGTGGGCGGCGGCAGTGTCAGACCTGGAGGAAGAAGGGGTCGCCGGGTCGCTGACGATCAGGCCGATGTACAGCGCATCGGGGGCGCCCCGTTCGCTTTGCCCCTGTGGCCCGCGGCCGCATCGCCCGTGCCCAGGAGAACGACGGCCCGTGCGCCCGCGATCGATGCCAGCACGCGCCCCGTGGCGAAACCCCTGGCGATGCGCGCCAGGCGACGCCTCGGGGCGCGCGTCGACATGGCGGGGATGCCGCCTCCTTTCTTGCCGGTTCTTCTTGTGATCACCTTGCTCCCTGTGGCTGCTGCCTTGCAGATGACGGTGTCGTCCGCGATCGGCGTCCGGTGAGGGATTCGTCGCGGCGACACGGCGATTGAACCGGCCGCTGGTTAACTGTCTGTAAACCTTCCAAAAGTGGCGAGCAACATTTGAAATACACACCGCCGCGTGGACGGTGCGCTCCTTACTTCAGCCCGGCCCACCAACGCACGTTGGTGCGCGCCCGGCCCACCGTGAGCACTTCGCCGATCACCGGCGTGGCCAGGTCGATCTTCTTCGCCTGCGCCAGGTTGGCGATGCGGTCCAGCGGGTCGTGCCAGGTGTGGAAGGCCAGGTCGAAGGTGCTGTTGTGCACCGAATAGAGCACCTTGCCGCGCAGGTCTTCGAAGGCCTGAACGCTCTGCTCGGGCGTCATGTGCACGCCGGGCCAGTAGGCGTCGTAGGCGCCGTTTTCCATCAGCGCGAGGTCGAAGCCGCCGAAGCGTTCGCCGATCTGCTTGAAGCCGGGGAAGTAGCCCGAGTCGCCGCTGTAGAAGATGCGCTGGTCGCCGCTTTGCACCACCCACGAGGCCCACAGCGTGCGGTCGCGGTCGGTCAGCGTGACCGCGCGGCCCGAGAAGTGCTGCGCGGGCGTGGCCGTGAGCTTCACGCCCGCATGCTCGCCGCCTTGCCACCAGTCGAGCTCGGTCACGCGCTCGGCGGGCACGCCCATCTCGACGAGCCGGGCGCGCACGCCCAGCGGGACGAAGTAGCGCTGCACGCGCGTGGCGAGGTACTCGATGGTGGCGACGTCGAGGTGGTCGTAGTGGTCGTGCGAGAGGATCACGGCCTCGATCGGCGGCAGCTGCTCCAGTTGGATCGGCGGCTTGTGGAAGCGCTTGGGCCCGACCCAGGTGAAGGGCGAGACGCGCTCGCTGAATACGGGGTCGATGAGCCAGTACTTGCCCTTGAGTTTCAGCAGGTGCGACGAGTGGCCCAGGCGCACCACGTGGTTGGCGTCGGCCGCGAGCGCGTCGAGCGCCTGGGGCGTCAGGGCGCGCACCGGAATGGGGTCGACAGGCACGGTGTCGACCTTGCTGCCGACGATGAAGCGCGACCAGATGCGCCAGGTGCTGGCGGCGGGCTGCAGCTCGGGGTTGGGCATGTTCTGGAACACGCCGCCCTTGAACTGCGGCGAGTTGTCGTAGCGCGTTTCCCCGCCGCCGGCGCTGCTGCAGCCGGCCACGAACGCGCAACCCGCCGTGGCGAGCACCGCGCTGCGGCGCAGCAGCCGGGGTAAGTAAGCGCCTTGCGAATCCGATTCGTCAGCCATGGGAAAGCCCTCTGCGTGTGTGTTGGTCTTGAGGCGCGAGACTAGCGGGAGTTGGCTTTTCAATGGTTTCAGCGACAGAAACATTCGGCGAGCGGGGGCAATCCGCGGGCCGGCGGCATACTCCGGCGATCCACGTCCACAGCCCTTCATCGCCATGAAAACTGCCATCCTCGTCATCGACATGCAGCGCGGCCTTTGCGACGATCCGCCCCGGCCGTACGAGGCCGAAGCGGTCATCGGCCGCATCAACGCGCTCACGGCGCGGGCCCGCGCGGCGGGCGTGCCGGTGGCCTTCGTCCAGCACGAGAACGCCATCGACCTGGAATTCGATTCCGAGCGCTGGCAGCTGGCCGATGCCTTGCAGGTGACACCGGCGGACGCGCGCCTGCGCAAGACCACGCCCGACGCGTTCCTGCGCACGCCGCTCGAGGCCTGGCTGTCGGGGCAGGGCGTTCGGCGCGTGGTGGTCTGTGGCTATTCGTCGGAGTTCTGCGTGGACACCACCGTGCGCCGCGCCGCCGCGCTGGGCTACGAGGTGGTGCTGGCGGCCGACGCCCACACCTCGCACGACAAGCCGCATGCCAAGGGCGCCTTCATCCGTGCGCACCACAACGCGACGCTGTCGGACATCACGAGCTTCGGCGTGCCGATCCGCGCGATCGACAGCGCGGACATCGCATTCGGCGATTGATCTGGCGCTAGGGCATGCGTCCGGTGGCCAGTGCGTGGGCCCAGTCCGCACGCCCATTGGCAGCGGCCAGTGCCGCCATGGCCGTGTGATCGTAGGGCACGGTGACCAGCGTGCAGGTCCACTGCCCGTGGTCGTGCCGTTCGACCAGCGCGTAGCGCGCATCGGGTGAGCCGGTCTCCACGTGGTGCGGATGCGGATGCGCGTCGCCATAGGCCTGCAGGCCGACGCTGCCCGGGTTGACGATCAAGGTGCCGTTGGATGCGTGCATCACGCGTGGCAGGTGCGTGTGGCCGCAGGCGACCAGTTCCGTGCCGGCTTCCACAGTGCCGAGACGCGCATCGATCTCTGCCGCAGTGGCCATGCGCAGTTGCGTGGGCTCGACCGTTTCGAGGAAGTAGGTGAGGTCGCTGTCGGGCGTGCCGTGGCACAGCAGCACCTCGGGGCTCAAGCGCAGGCGCGGCGTGAGCGAGGCGATCCATGCGAACTCTGCTGCGCCGAGGCGGGCGTGTGCGAAGGTATCGGACTCGCCGCGCTGGCCTGAGGTCGGCAACGTGAGCAGTTGCCGTTCGTGGTTGCCGGCGAGCTGGACCCAGTCCTGCGCCATCAGGAACTGCGCCGTCTCCAGCGGCATCAGCGGGCCTGAGAGGCTGTCGCCGAGGTTGACGATCGCATCCACCTTGCGGCGTGCGATGTCCTCGACGACGGCTTTCAGTGCGGGGAGGTTTCCGTGGATGTCGGAGACAAGGGCGATGCGCATGCGTGGCTTCTTTGTGAGGGCGGTGATCTTAGTTCGGGGTGCGTGCACAGGCCACCGGGTACTTCCCTCCGCGAATGTCCCCCGGCCTTCGGCCTCCTCCTTGATTTCGCTGCGGGA